>CAZQFN010000001.1:0-63063 GCA_964592685.1 uncultured Oscillospiraceae bacterium
TGTCAGCCGCGCCGGCTTCCATGGCGTCCATCATAACGGTATCCTCATCCAGCTCGTTTTCCTCGTTGTCCACAACGATAACGCCCTTGCGGTCAAAAGACCAAGAAACGCAGTTGGTGGGGCCGAGATTGCCGTTATACTTATCGAAGCAGTGACGCACCTCACCGGCGGTACGGTTGCGGTTGTCGGTCATGGCCTCCACGATGACAGCAACGCCGCCGGGGCCGTAGCCCTCATAAGTAACAGACTCAAAGTTGGAAGTATCACCATTGCCCAGAGCCTTGTCGATCGTGCGCTTAATGTTGTCATTGGGCATATTGGCAGCCTTCGCCTTGGTGATGACAGCGGCCAGACGCATGTTATTCTTGGGATCGCCGCTGCCGCCTTCCTTCACAGCGACGATCATCTCACGGGCGATTTTGGTAAAAGCCTTGGCGCGCTTCGCATCTGCCGCGCCCTTTGTTTTCTGAATATTATGCCATTTGGAATGTCCGGACATTCTTATTATCCCCCTGTAAAATTTGCTTTGCAGGGTATTGTAACATACTTTTAAATCAATATCAACTATCTGCTTTTAGGAATCAGCAAAAGTCTTCCGTTGTTTCCTTCGTTTGCGGCGGAGATCGCCTCCTGGGAGGAACGGTACTTTTTAGCCAAACCCCAAAGATCTGCCCCGTCACCTTTTCGCACAAGGGTCATGGAGGGCGCCGCCGGGAAAGCCTCCCCCTCCTCCACCTCAACACTCTCCACACAGGTCACCGTGCGTGAGATCACCCGGACACCGTCCATCTGAAGCACGACTCTCACATCCGCCGCCCCCGCAGCGGGGGAATAATACACATCCGTCACCCGTACATTGATTTCCTTCAGCTCCGTGCCGGCCGGTATATCCGTGGTGAATTCCGCATTGAGGCGACAGCGGGCCAGCGCATATTCGCCCCCCTCTTTCCGGCAGAGAAGGCGGGTATTTACAACCGTTTTCACTGTCGCATTTTCCATGCTGATGCCGCCAACGGCGGCAGATGCATATATGATTTCCCCGCTGCACGATTCCGCCCGTCCGGTGACCGTCTGGCGCATGGAGACCGCCTGTATTTCAGAGACATATTCTGTACCCTTGCGCACCGGACGGAATACAGCCTTGTTGCTGTAGATATCCTCCACATAGGAAACTTCTTTCTTTTCCCTGCATACGCATTGCGCCGCCATATGATATTCCGCACCGATTTTGCCGCCGGTATCTCCGCGTTCCGGAAGATCCAGATACACACCGGTTAAAAGAAGGCTGACCTCTGGCGGAATATCATCCACATCGGCATCCACTTCCATAATCTGCGAAAACTCCGTGTCATACCGCATGGAAACCGGCGCCCCGCCATCCCCGCCGACCACAAGAAGAATCGCCGATACCCGCCCCCGGAAAATCACCTTTCCGCTGACAAACTTCACGTCCTCCGTATACACCTCGGCACGCTGGGAGAGGATCTCCATCCCCGCCGATGTGTCACCCTGCACGGAATACTGATCCGTGATGACAAAGGCTTTCTCACGCACATCTGTCACGTGGATCGACGAAGCTGTGTTTTTCAGAATATGAACCGCCGGGTCGTTCTGCTCCAGACCGACTGCGATTGAAGGTGAATCCTCCCGATAGCAGCACAAGTCTCCGCAAACCTCGGCGCGGACGGATATTTTTCGGGAATTCACCATTTTTGGCTCCATGCTCTTGATCCGGAGCCGGCACACCGCACGGCAGTCGGACACAATGGCCGGATCTTCTATCCGGATATCAACCGGTATAGCTGCCGAAAGATTTCGAAGCTCCCCGCCGGCATCGGGAACATAAAGCACAGAGGACTGGATCACCGCCGTTATCACAAGGCATCCATCCTCTGTGTTCTTGCTCCGCAACTGCAAAATTCCTTCCCCGTCCACCACATCCCGAACATCGGGCAGCGTGTCCGGAACGATGCAATCGGTCTGGAACTCTCCGCTGAACATCTCCTGCCATACAGGCTCCAGTCTTCGATATACCGCTTTTTTCAAAACCGCTTCCATGACGCATCTCCCTTGCTTGAATTCTCTATGCAAGGCTATGCGCCGCGAATGCGGAACATTCCGTCATCGCCGCAAAATGCATATGCCGCCGGATACCAGTGCCGAAGCACATATCAGCCACCAAAGCCACTGCGGCAAAATCAGCGCCAGGAAGATAAGAGTCCCAAGCACCACCGCGGCCCATCCCGCAGGACAACCGTTATTTCTGCGCAAAAAACCGCCTCCCCACAGCATTCTATGGGGAAAGCGGTTCTTTTGTTCATGCTGTTTACTTTAGTTCCCATTCCTTCAGTTGCGCCGCTTCCTCGTAAAGGCGGAGATATGAGGCGTAACGGCTGGGATGGATGATGCACTCGTCTACCGCCTGGCGCACCGCACAGGACGGTTCTTTCCGATGAGAGCAGTCATCAAAGCGACAGGCGCACCGAAAATCTTCAAACTCAGGAAACAATCCGTCCAGTTCATGAGCCCGGATGGGTTCCTCGTTTTCATCGCCAAAAGAGGCAAAACCAGGCGTATCGGCGATATAGGTTCCATCCCCCAGGTCAAAGAGCTCAACATGGCGGGTAGTGTGCCGGCCGCGACCCAGTTTCTGGCTGACCTCGCCCGTCGGGATCGAAAACGAGACATCGAGCGCGTTCAGAATGCTGCTTTTTCCAACGCCGGAGTTTCCGGTAAAGCCGCAGATTTTCCCTTTAAGCACTTCCCGCAGCGCTGAGATTCCCTCTCCCGTGGCCGCGCTCACCCGCAGAAGCGGATAGCCTGTGGTTTTATATATCTCATGGAGCTTGTCTCCGGGATCCAAATCCGTTTTGTTGATGACCAGAATGGTTTCACAGTTGTTCTTTTCGCAGCGGACCGTCACTCTGTCCACAATATAGGGATCCGTGACCGGAATATAACCGGAAAGTATCATCACAAGACAGTCAACATTGGCCACCGAAGGCCGGGCAAAGGCATTCCGTCTGGGCAGGATCTCCGCAACCGTACCCGTTCCGTCCGGTTGCGTCTCGATAACAACCCTGTCTCCCACCAGCGGACTCAGACCATCCTTGCGAAAGCGCCCCTTTGCCCGGCAGGCATAGACAGCTCCCTCCGCATGGACATAGTAAAATCCGCTGAGAGCGCGTATGATCGTCCCCTGTTTGTTCAAGGCTTCACCACTCTCATTCTTCCGCCACAGGAGGATCCGTAGGAGCCGGGGTCGGCGTTACGGCCGGACCGGTGCCGATCTGGATGTATACCTTTGTATCCTTCTCCACACTGGTGCCGCTGCTGTAATTCTGCCAGATGACATAGCCGTCCTCATCTTCCTCCGAGCTCACATATGTGATCTCGCTCTCCGTACAGATGAGTCCGCTCTGCTGAAGCTCCATAAGCGCTCTGGCTTTGGAGAGACCAACTACATTCGGAACGGTGCTGTAGGAGATAGGCGGACCGGAACTGACAACGATCGTCACAGTACTGCCGCCGGGCAGACTCTCTCCGGCCGCGGGGTCACTCTCAATGACGAAGTCCACCGTGACCGATTCCGAGCTGTCCATCTCGATCACAACATTCAGTCCCTGTTCCTGTAGGCGAACCTGTGCATCCTTATAAGGCAGATTCACCACGTCAGGTATCTCCACCATCTGAATACCGGTGCTGACCGTCAGTTCCACATCGATCCCTTCATCCACGATCATGCGGCTGGAACCGGCAATGGGATCCTGCGCCAGAATAAGCCCCTTCTCAATATCGGAGTTTGCCGTATATACCACCGAGAAGTTAAACAGGCTGAGCATATCCTCATCGTTTCGGATGACCTCTGCCTCTTCTCCCACAAAATTGGGTACACTCACGCGCTCCGCATCGCTGAATATCTCTTTGAGCCAATAATTCCAGACGAAGGCAAAAATCCCCAGGATAAAAGCAAGGACTATGGCGAACCCCAAAAGAGTGCTTATGGTCTTCGCCCGGGCGCGACGGCGAACGTATCCTTCCTTGGAGAGTTCACCGCTCTTGCTGATGCGGGGAACATTTTTGGTTATAACATGAATCTCATCCCGACGGGGTTCGGGCCGCACCATCTCCGCGGCAAGCGCCTTCTTGACCACCATGCCGATTGCCGCAGTCTGACCCTTGCGAAAATCCTCCAGATCTGCCAGCATTTCCTCTGCCGTGGGATAGCGGTCAGCCGGATTGGGCTGCATAGCTCTGAGCGTGATGTCCTCAAGCTCCGGAGGGATCTCCGGATTCAGGAACGTGGGCGCATCCGGCGCCACCGTAAAGTGCTTTACTGCCACTTCTGCCACAGAATCACCGTCAAAGGGAATGCGTCCGGTAAGCATCTCATACATGACCACGCCCAGCGAATAAATGTCCGTTCGGACATCAACGGCCTCACCTCGGGCCTGCTCCGGGGAAATATAATGGATGCTGCCAATGGCCTCTTCCGTTCCCTCCCCATCCCCCATGGATTCCTCCAGAAGGGCAATGCCGAAATCCGCGATCTTCACGGTTCCATCCTTGGGCAGAATGATATTCTGGGGCTTGATATCCATGTGGATGATCCCCTTGCTGTGGGCATGGCTGAGCGCCTTGGCGATCTGGGAGGAGAAATGAAGTACTTCTTTCCAGGAAAGTGCGCCCTTCTTTTTCAGATACTGCTTCAGGTTGATGCCGTCCACATATTCCATAACGATGTATTCCGTGTCGCCGGAAGAAACGACGTCATAGACTGCCCGGATATTGGGATGGCTGAGCATACCGACCGCCTGGTATTCCGTGCGGAACTGGCGGCGGGACTGTGCATCCATGGCCACATCGTCCCGCAGGACTTTGATGGCAACATGACGCTTCAGTTTATGGTCAAACGCCTTGTATACAACGGCCATACCGCCAATACCAAGGACCGAGACCATCTCATATCGGTTATCCAGCGTTTTTCCCAGACGCCAGCTGACTTTATTCTCCATACTGAGCGTCTCCTTTCTCAGAGAAGTAAACGATCGCTGTGATGTTATCCCGCGCGTCATTTTCAAGCGCCGCCGCCAGAAGCGAGCGGCAGGCAGAGGCGGCATCCGCCGCCGCCAGGATCAAACGGTGTATCTCCGCCTCCTCCACGGCGTTTGTAAGTCCGTCGGAGCAGAGAAGAAAACGGTCATTTTCGCGAATGCGAACCGTGAAAAGGTCGCTGGTCACAAACGTCTCTCCGCCAATGGCCCGGGTAATGATATTCCGGTTGGGATGCCGCCGGGCCTGTGCCGGTGTAAGCTGTCCGGTGTCCACCATTTTCTGCACAAGGGAATGATCCTTCGTGATCTGGCTGATGCCGTCCTTTGCCACGCGGTAGGCGCGGCTGTCACCTACATTCACAATTGTGGCCGTTTTCTCCTGGAAAAAGCCCGCCACCAGCGTGCTGCCCATGCCTTCATAATCCGAATTCTCGCAGGCGTTCTGATACACCATCCGGTTTGCCGCATCCGCTGCCTGGCGGAGAATATCCTCCACTTCGGTATCGCGGCTCGCCTCCAGTCCCGAACGTGCAAAGGCAACAAACCGCGCAGACGCCATGTCGCTGGCAAGCTTTCCTGCCGCGGCTCCTCCCATGCCATCGCACACGACAGCCAGTGTTCCTTGCTTTAATTCGCAGATGTCAAAGGAATCTTGATTCTCGGCCCGAAAACGGCCCTTATCGGTCAATCCATAAATTTTCATTGGCTCCTCATCTGTCCGCGGCGAAGCTGTCCGCAAGCCGCATCAATATCGCTTCCCAACCTTCTGCGGACTGTGACCGCGAGGCCGCTGTCCGAAAGGCTCTTTGCAAAAGTCTGAACCGTCTTCTCCGCAGACGGTTGAAGTCCGCGCTCGGAAACATAGTTCAGCCGGATAAGGTTTATATGGGCTCCTGTGCCGTCAAGGCGCTGGGCCAGAAGCTTCGCATGATAGGGTGTATCATTGGTATCCCGGACCATGGCGTACTCAAAGGAAATACGCCGCCCGGTCTTCTTGAAGTATCGCTCGCAGGCCGCATAGAGAGAATCGACATCGTATTTCCGGTTCACGGGCATCAGTTTCGATCTTGTCTCATTGTCCGGTGCATGGAGAGATACGGACAGTGTCAATTGTAAGTTAAGCTCAGCCAGTTTGTCAATTCCGTCCACCACACCGCAGGTGGAAAGGGAAATATGGCGCATACCGATGTTCATACCGTCCGGATGGTTCACAAGGCGGAGAAAACGAACCACATTGTCGAAATTATCCAGCGGCTCGCCGATGCCCATGAGAACGATGTTGGAAATTTCCGCTCCGGCTTCGATCTCCGTGCGAAGAACCTCCTCCAGTATCTCGGAAGCGGTCAGATCCCGGATCTTTCCGCCAATGGTGCTTGCGCAGAAAGCGCATCCCATGCGGCACCCCACTTGTGAGGAGATGCATACACTGTTTCCATGCTTATAGCGCATAAAAACCGTTTCCACACTCTCCCCATCCGCCAGCTGCCAGAGGAATTTGATCGTTCCGTCCAGCGCCGACTCCTGTTTTTTCAGCATCGTCAGACTGGGAATGAAATAAAGTTCATCCAGTTGCTCCCGCAGAGCTTTGGGCAGATCGCTCATCTGGTTAAAGCCGGTAACGCCCCGGCCCAGCCAGCGAAACACCTGCCCGGCCCGGTAGCCCGGAAGACCGAGGGCTTTGAAATCCGCAGCGATCTCCTCCGGAAGCATGGCCTTTATATCCCGTTTTTCCGTTTCATACGACATATATAAAACCCATCCATACCGTCCGTATCCGGCCAGCAGGTCCTCTCGCTCTCTATCACAAATTCCGGATGCTCCTTCAGGAAGGATTCCGATACTCCTTCGTTTTCACGCTTCCGCCATGTGCAGGTGGAATATACCAGCACACCGCCTGGCTTCACCGCAGTGGCAACGGATTCCAGAAGTTCTCTCTGCAGTTCCGGAAGCCGGTCAAGTTCCGACTTCTCCCGATACCGGATATCCGGTTTCTTTCGAATCACACCAAGTCCGCTGCAGGGAAGGTCCGCAATGACAACATCATAATCGCCGCCGCAAATATCCCGGGCGTCACCGGCCGTGCAGTCAATGATGGAAAGTCCCAACCGGTCCGCCCCGTCCATGACCAGATTCAGTTTGGAATCGCTGATATCCCTGGAATGAACAACACCCTCGTTATTCATGGCAATGGCAGCACCAAAGCTTTTCCCGCCCGGGGCAGCACAGGTATCCAGAACCCGCATACCGGGCTTTGGATCCGCCAAGAGCACCGCCATGCGCGCGGCGGGATCCTGCACATAAAAATGACCCATCCGGAATTCTTCCGTCTTTGTGAAATCTCCGGGATTATCCAGCAAAATGCAGCCCTCAATGGAATCATGCTGACGACCGCCAAGGGCTTTGCACAGAGTCTCCGGCGAAGTTCGCAGTGTGTTTGTCTGAATATAGATCGGAACGGGTTCATTGTCCGCCCGGAGGACCGCCTCTGCTCCCTCGTAGCCGCGAAGAGCCATCAACTCCTCCACCAGCCACAGGGGATGACTGTAACGTACCGATAGATATTCAGCTGTCCCCTCTCCGGGCACTTCCGGAAGAGAGTCTTTTTCCCGGCTGACACGGCGCAGAACAGCATTTACAAGTCCGGCCGCGCGGTCATATCCCGCCTTTCGGCACAGCAATACCGACTGATTCACCGCCGCACTGGCCGGAACACGGTCCATAAAAAGGAGCTGATACATGCCGATGCGCAGAATATCCCGCACCTTGGGTTCCAGTTTCCCCTTCGCATAAAGACCAATGTAATGATCACAGAAAGAAAGATTCTGCAAAACGCCGTAGAATATCCGGGCCGCCAGTGCAGAATCACGGCTGTCCAGACTGTTTTTCTTGGCCAGTGCAGTCAATACCTGACGACTCCAGGCCCCATCCCGCCGGAAGCGCTCCAGCGCCTCCAGAGCTGTCTTTCTCGGCATGATCAGACCTCCATGGGATGTCCCAGAAGATAGGCACCCGCCGCCATCCGTTTACCGCCGGCAGCCTGAAGTTCCGTAATGCGGATGACGATACCATCCCCACAGACAACCTCGATCCCCTTCTTCCCGGCCGCGATCACGATACCGGGGTCTTTTGCGCTTTCTCCGCAGGCTTCCGCGGCAAAAATTTTAAAATTCGTGCCTCCGAGCTCCGCCGTGGCGCAAGGCCAGGGCTGCATACCGTAAATATGCTTCAGCACCAGCGCGGCCGACTTTCTCCAATCAACAGGACTTTCCTCTTTGGAAAGCGGCGGCGCATAGGTCGCCTTACTGTGATCCTGGGGTACGCGGGGTGCCGTCCCCGCCTCGATATCACGAACGGTCTTCACAAGAAGCTCGGCCCCCATAACCGCCAGCCGGTCAAACAGCTCGCCGCTTGTCTCCTTCTCGCCGATGGCCGTCTCCTCGGTATAGATAACATCTCCGGCATCCATCTCTGTGGCAAGATACATAGTACTCACACCGGTAACGGCGTCGCCGTTTATCACAGCACGCTGGATGGGAGCGCTGCCCCGGTAAGCCGGCAGAAGAGATCCGTGGACGTTGATACAGCCGTATTTGGGCAGCGACAGGATATCATCCGGCAGAATGCGGCCATAGGCCACCACCACAATGAGATCCGGCGCCAGTTCCTGCAGACATCTGTACGCCTCTCCATCCCGGAGCTTTTCCGGCTGATAAACCGGGATATTCTCCAGCGCCAGTTCCTTCACCGCGCATGCAGCCAGTTTATGGCCCCGGTTTTTGGGCTTGTCCGGCTGACAGAAAACACCAACAACATCGAAGCCTTCGTCCATTAACTTTTTCAGGGAACAGGCGGCAAAATCCGGTGTTCCCATAAAGACGATCCTCATTCACCGGCCTCCGCTGCATAATAGTCGTCCAGCTCATCCTCGGTCATGATGTGCTCACTGACTTCCAGGAAAAGCTGCCCCTCCAGATGGGCCAGTTCATGGCAGAAAGCCCGGGCTGTGAGACCGTAGCCCTCCACCTCGAAGAATTCACCGTTTCGGTCCCGGGCGCGAACAACCACCCGCTCAGGACGCTTGACCATACCATAGACGCCGGGCACGGAAAGGCACCCTTCGGGCCCATCCTGTTCGCCCTCGCTCTCAATAATCTCCGGATTGATAAGTTCGATGATGTAGTCATCCTCGCCCTCGGGAACATTGGTCTCCAGAACCAGAACCGCCCGGCGGAGAATGCCAACCTGGGGCGCAGCAAGCCCCACGCCCTGGGCCTCGGTCATGGTTTCGGCCATATCGTCCAGAAGCTCGTGGAGTCGGGCGTTGAAATCCGTCACAGGACGGCAGCGTTTGGAGAGGGTTTCATCGCCCTCTTTCAGAATATTGCGAAGCGCCATATCAGTTACTCCTATAATGATTTAATCCAGGGGGTTGAAATCCGCATATACGGAGACCCCGCGATATTGCTTATCCGTGTTGCAGAAAACCAGCATATCGCTGATCGCCGCCCGCACCGTCCGGGATTCGGGACCGCAGACCGTCACGCGATAGCGCCAGGAATTATTCACCTTGGCAACAGGCAGCGGCGCGGGTCCCAGCACGCGGACATCGGGAATGTCCCGTGACAGGCGAAGCATGTGGTTTTTGATATCCCGGCAGCAGCGGAGAACCGAGTTTTCGTCCTCCCCGGTCGCCGTCAGAACATACATCTCGGAAAAGGGCGGCGTTCCCGCCATACGGCGCAGCGCGATCTCCCCATCATAAAAACTGTCGTAATCCTGCTCCGACGCCTGACATATGATCTGGTTTTCGGGGGTAAAGGTCTGGATGACCGCGCGACCCGGCTTGGAAAACCGTCCGCTTCGGCCAATGACCTGGGTGATAAGAGAAAAGGTTCTTTCTCCCGCCCGGTATTCACTGCTGTAGAGCGTCTGATCCGCAGACAGGACGCCCACCAGCGTTACGTTTTCAAAATTAAGGCCTTTTGTGACCATCTGAGTGCCCACCAGAATGGGGATCTTCTGCACCCGGAATTTCTCAAACATAGCCCGATGGCTCCCGACCGGAGCCACAGAGTCCGTGTCCATACGAAGCACAGGAACATTGGGAAAAAGCTCACCCAGTTCTTCCACCACCTTCTGCGTTCCGGCACCGATGAAATTCAGCTTTCCGCCGCATTCCGGACAGGCCGAATCCAGCCGATGAGTATGGCCGCAGTAATGACAGATGAGCCGATTTCCCACACTGTGATAGGTAAGGGATGCGGTACAATTGGGGCAGCGATAGGTATATCCGCATTCTCCGCAGGCAACAAGCCGGTTGGCGCCCCGACGGTTGATAAACAGTATGGTCTGTTCATCCCGGGCAAGATTCTCCTCGATTTCCCGGACAAGAAGACCGGAGAGGCTTGTGCCGTTTCCTGCCTTCAGTTCCCGCTTCATATCCGCCACTTTCACTTCCGGAAGGCTCATGGTATTATACCGACCCGGAAGCGTGAATAAATGGTATCGCCCGGTCTCCGCATGGTAACGGGAGCAGACATCCGGTGTAGCGCTGCCCATCAGAAGCGTGGCATTGGCATGGGCACAGAGATATTTCGCCACATCCCGGGCATGATACCGGGGCGTGGATTCAGACTTGTAAGTATCCTCCTGCTCCTCATCCATGATAATGATGCCCAGGTCGGAAACAGGGGCAAACACAGCGCTCCGCGTGCCGATGACCACACGGGCCTCTCCCGCCCGGATGCGTTTCCACTCGTCATACCGCTCACCCATGGAGAGCGCGGAATGCAGCACGGCGATCCTCTCTCCGAAATAGGACGAAAACGTCTGCAGCATCTGTGGCGTCAGCGCAATTTCCGGCACCATCAGGATGGCGGATTTACCACGGCGCAGAACCTCATCGATCAGTCGGATATAAACCGTCGTCTTACCGCTGCCGGTTACACCGTAAAGCAGGGCCGCGTGGGGCTTATCCTCCGTCACAAGAGACAGAACCCCCTCAAAGGCACGCTGCTGATCCTCATTCAGGACCGGGAGTGGTTCCTCCCTTCCCATATCATAATCCGGGCGGCGATAGACCTGCTCATAGGAGAGCGTAAGAAGACCTTTATTCTCCAGCGCCTTTACAGTCTCCCGGCCAGCGCCGGTAAAATAACAAAGATCCGCCACCGCAGCGGAGCCAAGCTCCGCCAGAACGCGCAGAACGGATGCCTGCCGCACCGCGCGGGTGTTTTTCTCCGCCTTGCTTAGCGCTTCCTCCGGCGGCACGGCCAGAGACGCGCGAAGAACCGTCTTGTCCCGGCCGCGGCAGGAAGCTTCCGCCTCCGCGCAAAGGACGCCATCCTTCACAAGCGCCGACAGCGCGGGTCCAGGGTTCCCGGAATCAAAGGCCGCCTCGATCTCCGAAAGCTCACACCGCCCTCCGGCCGCCAAAACCGTTTCCAGCACAAGGGATTCACTCTTTCCCCTGATGCGGCCGCGGGCAATCTCCTGGTCCAGTCCGTCCGCCAGTCGGTAGGCCGGACTGATGCGATACCACAGGCCAGAAGGCAGCATGGCTTTAATGCCGTCCATCACGGTACAGAAAAAGCGCTCCCGCATCCACATGGCAAGTTTCAGCTGAGCCTCCGTAAGAAGAGGCTCCGAGTCCAGAACTTCCATAATGGGCTTTAGTTGTTTATCCGTTTCCCCATCCAGTGCCAGCACGATCCCCTCCCGGGGGCGGCTGCCCCCAAAAGGCACCGCTACCCGAACACCGGGACACACGACCCCGGCCAGATGCGATGGGATGGCATAAGTATAGGGCCGATCGACCCAGTAGGTCACACCGGACACGGCTATGCGCGCTGTCCTTGCCTGCGTCAAATCAAAAACCGCCTTATTCTTCCTCGTCCTTTGCGACGGTGAGCTTGCCGGTATAGACTTCTTCAATCGCGGAGGACACAGCCTTCTTGGTCAGAGGATCGCCGGTTTTTTCCGCCTCGGAAGCGATGTTCCGGGCACGCTTGGCAACAAGGTTTACAAGGGCGTAACGGCTGCCGACCTTATTCACAAGGTCCGCCACAGGGGGATAGAGCATCATAATTCATTTTCTCCTTCAACAATAGAATTCAGTCGTTTATAAGTGCGGCATTTTTCCGCAGTGATGATGGCGTCCAGCTCCCGGGCGGCAGTGTCCGCATCATCGTTGATAACCAGATATTTATAACGGGGTATTTTTTCATATTCCCGGCGGGCCGTCTCCAAGCGCCCGAGGATCTTCTCCTCCGAGTCCGTACCGCGGCCGCGAAGACGCGATTCCAGAACCTGCAGACTGGGCGGACAAAGGAAGATGCTTACCGCATCCTGACGCTTTTCCAGAACCTGCATGGCACCCTGGACCTCAATATCCAGAAGGACCGTATATCCACTGGACATATTCTCATCCACCGGCGCCGAGGGAGTCCCGTAGCAGTTCCCTACATACTCCGCATGCTCAAGAAAGGCATCCTCCTCAATCATGGAGAGAAACTCCTCCCGGGACTTGAAAAAATAGTCCTTTCCGTCCACCTCGCCGGCCCGTGGGGCTCTGGTCGTGGCGGAAACCGAAAACCGGATATCATCCCGCTTCTTCATCAAACGGGAGATGACCGTGCTTTTTCCGGCCCCGGAAGGACCGGAAAGAATCACAAGCAAACCTTCATCCTTCATCCTCATTCTCCTCTGTTTTTCCGGCGATTCTTTGCGACACGCCATCCGGTGTGAGTGAACAGAGGATCACGTGGCCGCTGTCCATAATAAGGACAGCTTTTGTTTTTCTTCCGTATGTAGCATCGATCAGCTTTCCGCTGTCCTTGCTTTGGGAAATAACACGCTTGATGGGGTTGGATTCCGGGTCGACCGCCGCGATCATCCGCCCCGGGGAAACATAGTTTCCGAAGCCGACATTTACAAGCTTCATACCTGCCTCACTTTATTCGATGTTCTGGATCTGCTCGCGGATCTTTTCAAGTTCCGCTTTCATGGCAATGACCGTTTCCGCGATATCCTTGTCCGCGCATTTGGAGCCGGTGGTGTTGATCTCCCGGTTCATCTCCTGCACAAGAAAATCCAATTTGCGGCCCACCGGGGAGCCACCTTCCAACATATGCCGGAACTGAGCAATATGGCTGCGAAGCCGGACGGTTTCCTCATCCACCGCCACTTTGTCCGCATAGATAGCCGCTTCCTGAAGAATGCGCGCCTCTTCTATGCCGGCCTCTCCCAGAACATCCTGCATTCTGGCCAGAAGTTTTTCCCGGTATTCCTTCACAGTCTCCGGAGAGCGTTTTTCCACAAAGGCGACTTTCTCCTCCATATCGGAGAGTTTTGCCAAGAGGTCCTGGCAAAGTTTATCGCCTTCCCGGCGGCGCATAGCGTCGTATTCCGTCAGCGCCTGTTCCAGCACCTGCGAAATGGCGCCGGCCACCGCATCCCGGTCCGTATCGGATTTTTCCGTGGAAATGACCTCCGGGAACCTCAGAAGACTCAGGGCCGTAAGGTCGTCCTTCAGACCGTATTTCTCCGCCGTCTGGCGCACAGCCCGGACATAAGCGTCCGCCAGCGGCTCATTCACGGCAATGGTGACTTCCTCGGCATGAGAGGTGTCCACCGTGATGAACACATCCACCTTGCCCCGGCTTATGTGGCTCTGGACCGCGGAACGGACCGTCTCCTCCGCAAACATGCAGCTTTTGGGAAGCCGGACCGAAACGTCCAGATAGCGATTGTTTACACTTTTCAGCTCCGCCGAAACGGCAATGGCATTCACTTCACCCTTGGCTCCGCCATAGCCCGTCATACTCATGATCATGGGAAATACCTCGCAATTTTTTCGATATAGAATCGAATCAGAATGGAATAGCAATAGTCATACACAAAAAACGCCGCGCCACCGGCAGCATACAGAACCAGCCAGGGCAGGCTGACCTCCACCCCCAGCACACTCGCTGCAAGAATGGCATAAAGAATGAATACTACCGTATAAAGAGCATATTTCAAAAGCCATACAAACCCGACCTGATGCAGCTTTTCCAATATGCTTTTAAGGATCGGATAATAACCAAAGAATGCCGCATAAAGTACCGATGATGTACCGGGTATAATAAGCGCTCCCAAAACCGCTGTTACCAGGAACACACCCAGCGCCCACAGCTTTCCATACATCATCAGCGACATGCATACGGGAAAACTGGCTGCCGCCAGCAAAACAAGCCGCCCGGCAGGAAGCACGTTTGCCAGAACCAGAAAAACCACGCTCACAGCCGTCAGAAGGGCCAGGCGGGAAATGCGTTTCGCGCTGCTTTTCATGTCAGCAACAGGGGATGCAGTCGCCGCCCATCATCTCACAGCAGCAGTCCATGCAGATAAGGTTGGAACACAGATTGCAGGCATCCACCTGGGTCATGGAGCCGGCACCTGCCGGGCGATAGGCCTGTCCCCCCTGGTTCATATACTGAATGGCGTTGCGGTATTCGATGTTGGTGGGATCCATGGAGGCAGCCGTGCGGAAGTGGCGGGCCGCCTCATCCATCCAACCCTTGCGCCAGTATACACTGCCCATAAGGTAGTTCCACTCGGCATCATGGGTGGAGATGTTTCGAAGCATCGCCTCTGCCTGCGCCAGATTGTTGGCGTTTATGAGATTGCGGATCTGGGCATAGGCACTGCTGTAATTGGCGCCGGAATAGCGCTGCTGATAACCGCCCGGTCGGCTCTGTCGCTGATAGGCACTGCCGCCGGTATATCCGCTCCCCTGCTCGCGGCTTTTGGTGATGATATCATAAGCCTCGTTGATTTCTTTCATCTTCTCGGATGCGAGATCCGCCAGGGGATTATCGTGATAGTTGTCCGGGTGATACTTCCGCGCCAGCTCACGATAGGCCTTTTTGACCTCATCATCGCTGGCCGAGGGAGAGACGCCCAATACACTATAAGGATCGTTCATAAATGGCTCCGTTCTCCTTTTTTATTTGCAGATGCTTTCCAGCTTCCGTCAAACACCGCCTGGGTCACTTTGGGAAGACCGAAATAAACCGTGTTTTCCAGAATACCGGAATAAGGATTTTGTTTCATAAGAACAAACGCACTGCTCATATGATTGTGGGACAGCTGAAGACTTTCCCGCAGACAGATAACGTCCTCAGATGACAGTTTTCCATCCGCCATTTCAAAGCGAAATTTCAGTGGGTTATACCCGCCGGACCGGATATCTTCCTCCAGATCGTCCGCCGCATCCAAGATATATACAATACGGCCGAGATGATAAAGAAACTGGCCCATGATCCGCCGCTCCGATTCATCGTCCGACGTCCCCGCCGCACTTTGAAGAATGAGAGCAAATTTGTCTGCCACGGCGTCCACACTGGGGCAATTCGCCGATTCCAGCGCGGTCAGCTCACGGAGTTCCTTTTCCACCGTCCGGGCAAATTCCGGCACACGCCCGGATGCCTTGTTGTAGCTCCGGCGCAGGAATACGCACGCAAGGCGGCAGGCCGCGGATTTTATAAAGCCACTGTCCGCGGCGCCGTCCTTCAGTTTCCACCAGGCCAGAACCACCGTACAGTCTGCCGCAGCAGCAAGACTTTTGCTTTCTCTGGGACAAGCCGTTTTCCGAAACGGATGATAGGGACAACGACAGATTTTGGTTTCCGTCTCTCCCTCCGCGAAAAGCATTGCAAGAAAGGTGAAATCATAATTCACCAAAAAACGGCACACGGGGCCGTAGCGCCGACGGAGCTCATGGCACAGACCGCAGTATACGCCCCGGAACCGCTCGTACTCCGAGACCTTCAGTTCGCCCTTGTCGGGCCGCACATATCCGTACATCAGCGCTGATAGCCGGTTATGGAGAAAGATATCTCTTTCTGCCGCCGTCCCAGAATAACCGAAACAGCCACTCCGACAACCGCGCCGGCAAGACTTATCGCCGCGCAGAATCCCTGCGCGACCCCACTTGACGCGGCAATAAACATGGCTCCAAAAAAGAACACCAGAGGCAGCAGATAAATGAGCACTGTGGCCCCCATAATACTGCTTGTCCTGCTTTCCAGAATGACACGGTCCCCCACAACGGCATATACACGGTTTTCCGCCTCGATGAGGATCCGGCTGGCATACACACAGGCCTCGCAGCCGCCGCTGCAGTGACCGCCGCAGGCTGTCCCTCTTTCAACCGCAACTTCTGCCTTGCCGTTATTGAGAATCTTTGTCACAACGCCGCTCTGGGTCATTTGCCGCCCTCCGGTTTGATTTCCACATACATGGTAATATCACCCACAGCCCCCGCATCCTCAAAGCCATCCACATAGAAGGTCACAGGAGCACGGGTGGTCGTGGTAAGGCCGGTCAAATCCGCCACCGCCCGTATGTTGTTCTCACCGATTTCATCGAGAACGCCCTCCGGGGCACGGATCTTTGTCACAAGAGAAGATGTGATAATGTCCGCCGTATACCCTTCCTCAAGACCGGTGTAGCTCAGATTGGTCACATTGAAGTAATCCCACTCAAGACCCGCAAACGTCAGCGTGACCGTAGCCGTTGTAACACCGGAAAGATTATCCGTCCCGTTCGGAAGAACGATGGTAAACTCCGTGGTGGGGAATTCCGTATAATCCGAGAGATCGATCGTTGCCACAGAGAGAGAGTTGATCCCCTCAAGAGTCGCTGCATCGCCGGCAATAACTATGCTGGCGGGCTTCACTTCTGTGATCACATGCTCGCTGGCAACTGCACCGCCGCCATCGATCAGTGTTACACCGAGAGCAACTTCCTTCTTCATGCTGATGGGAACCGTGGCAACGATGTTCTCCACATCGCACTGAACCGCATCCGTGTCAATTTCAACCACATCGCCGTCTTCATTCACAAACGTGTAGTTTGCCGTCACGGTAAAGGTGGAAGACACTTCCTCCCGGCTCACCAGCACATGCGCAGCGTCCACCTGTTCAAGAATCTCTTCCGGTCCCACCAATGTCACCGTGGCCGGATCAAAGCTCATGTGGGTGGAGTCCACCGCATAACCCTCCAGGACCGTTCCTTCAAAGGTTCCCTTAACATCCACGATCTTCGTGGCAAGCTTGCTTATATAAAGACCCACCGTCTGGGGCGACTGGCTGGAGACCTTAATGCCAGAGGAGTTCACTGATGTAGGAAAGGAAATGCTGTAAGACATGGTGCGGTAACCCTCCCGGGTAACGCTTGAGAGGTTCACCACAGCCTTCAGATCATCGGATGTGAGCTTGGCGATCTCGCGTCGGTTGCCCGTGAGCGTCACATTCACAGTTTCCGTATCCACTTGAGAAATAATCAGATTCTGGGAATCCCGCATGGCTTCTTCGCCGGAATAGGTCACTTCCACATCATAGAAAGACTTGGTCACGGATGAGGCATAGTTGTTCGTATAATACAGCCATATAAAAAAAGCTGTCACCAGAGACAAGACCGCCCAGAACGCGCGATTGTCGAGAAGATTAATTTTCCTGCCGTTCGTGTTCTTCTGCATGTTTTTTTCCTTTCCGCTGCTTCAGACGCTCGAACCAACCGGAACGATTGATATCCTCCTCGGGCAGCAGCTCCCGGCGCAGGATCTCTTCAAAGGTATCCAGACTCAGATGACGCTTCAGAAGCCCGTCCACCGCCACACTGATGCTGCCGGTCTCTTCCGAAACAATGACTGCCAGCGCATCCGTTCCTTCTGTGATGCCGATGCCGGCCCGGTGGCGCATCCCCAGTTCGCGGCTGAGTCCGGCGTTTTTGGACAACGGGAGCATACATCCCGCAGAATGCAGCCGTCCGTCCTTCATGATGGCCGCACCGTCGTGAAGGGGCGACTTGTCATAAAAGATGTTCTTCAATAGTTCGGTGGATACATTCGCATCCAGGAATGTACCGGAACTTCTGGGCTCATTCAGGCGGTTATCCCGCTCAAAAACGATCAGGGCACCGGTGTGGCTGCGAGCCATATCTTCGCAGGCATAAACCGTCTGCATAATGACCCTTTCCATTCCCTGCATACCCCAATCCTTGCCGAATATGGAAAAAAGATGGGAGGAGCCAACCTTTTCCAGCGCTCGGCGAATCTCCGGCTGAAACAGAACGATCACCGCCAGAATACCGATTTCAAACACCTGCCGCAGCAGGAAGTTTGTCACGGAAAGGCGGGCCGCACTGGAGAGCCACAAGGCCACCAAAAGCAGCAGAATGCCGTTTGCTACCTTCAGGGAACTGGTCCTTCGAAGAAATCCAATCACCGCATATACCACGGCAGCCACGATCAGAATATCCAAAACATCCGATAATCCCATAGACCGTATGGCCTTCAGGGAATCGGCAAATTGTGAAAATGTGCTGTTCATATAAAATCCCCATTAAATAGTCTAGGTCAATTTTGTATTATATATCAAAACCCGGCATATATCAATATTTTATTTAAAATAATAGTACCCTCTGATCTTACAGAGGGTACCTCTTTCTTCATCCCGCTCCCGCGATCTCGCGAAGTGCCTTCGCTGCCGCTGTCACTTCCCATTCGGTGTTAAACGGCGAAAAACTGAACCGCACCGTTCCGCCGTCCAGCGTCCCCGCTGTCCGATGGGCCAGCGGGGCGCAGTGAAGACCGGCGCGGACCGCGATCCCTTTCTCCCCAAGACGCCTTGCTGCCTCCTCGCAATCCACGTTCTCCAGCTGCAGGGACAGAACACCGGTCTGGTTTTTCCGTTCGGTGCTCCGGAACACCCGGACGCCTGGCAGCTCTCCGATCTCATCCAGAAACTGATCCATCCGCTTTTGTTCATGCTCCAGAATGACAGATGCCTTCCGCTCCCTCACCCATCGCATTCCTGCAAGCAGTCCCGCGATTCCGGGCATATTATGCGTTCCTGCCTCCAGCCGCTCCGGCAGCAGTTCCGGCATATCCATGCGTTCGCTTTCAGATCCCGTCCCACCTTCCATAAGCGGACTTGCCAGCCTCTGGCCGCAGAGGAGGATTCCCGTCCCCTGCGGGCCCAACAAGCCCTTATGCCCCGGCATAGCGGCAAACACGCAACCCAGCCTTTTAAAATCAATGTCCAGACATCCGGCGGACTGGGACATATCCACGATCAGCGGCACACCCGCCTGTCGGCAGAGTGCCGCGATCTCCTCCACCGGAAGAATATATCCAAACACGTTGGACACATGGCAGCAGACCGCCGCCGTGGCCCCGGGAAGAAGACGGCGAAAGGCATCCACGGCCTTTGCCGGTTCGAACAGAGGCGAAGCCGCCACGGAAACATCCGCCCCCAGCGCGTGAAGCGGACGCATAACGGCGTTGTGCTCATATCCGGAGACAACAACACGGTCTCCCCTCCCCACCAGACTTTTGATGGCGATATTCAGACTATGCGTGGCGCTGGAAGTAATCACCACATGCTCCGGCTCCGCCACACCCAGAAGGTCTCCGGCCGCCATTCTTGCATCCAGAAGCACATCTGCCGCATCCATAGCCGAAGCATATCCGCCCCGCCCGGGGCTGGAGAGGTTCGTCAACGCGTCATTTACCGCATACCGCACCGACACCGGTTTCTGAAGACTGGTAGCGGCACTGTCCAGATATATCACAAAACCGCCTCCTCCACCGAGCCGTCTTCCCGGCGAAGGAAGACTCTTTCCGGCCCGAGACCGTTCCGCCCAAGTACATGAACCGCCCGCTCCCCGTATCTGACCGGAACGAGAATGCCATAGGCGCAGCCGTTCACACTGATGCTTTTGGGCACCCGGGCAACTGTGCCCGTGATACCTGCCCGCTCCAGCACCCGGGCTCCGCGCTGGGCGTAGGTCAGGCTCCGGCACGTAAGCAAGTATTGCATAAAAAATCCTCCCACCAATGGTTACAGCCCATTGTATGCGGGAGGATGATGATTCTGTTACGATATGCGGTCAAGAAGCACAACCGCATGGCAGCGCATGCCTTCGCCCTTCCCGGTGAATCCCATATGTTCTTCTGTGGTGGCCTTCACGCTTACCGCCGAGACCTCCAGACCCATATCAGAGGCAATATTTTCCCGCATCTGCTGGATGTACGGAGCCAGCTTCGGCCGCTGGGCGATCATGGTGATATCGCAGTTCTCCACAAAATAGCCAAGTTCCTTTATCCTGCGAACCGCCTCACGGAGAATGATGCGGCTGTCTATGCCTTTGATGGCGGGATCGGTGTCCGGAAACAACTTTCCGATGTCCCCCAGTGCCGCCGCGCCGAGAACCGCATCCGCCAGCGCATGAAGAAGAACATCCGCGTCGGAATGGCCGTCGAGCCCCTTTTCACAGGGGATCTCCACCCCGCCAAGAATCAGCTTTCGCCCCTCCACCAAACGGTGAGCATCGTATCCGTGTCCAATCCTCATTCAGCACACCTGCCTTTCAGAATCAGTTCCGCCAGACACAGATCCAGCGGCGTCGTGATTTTAATATTCTCCTCGCTGCCTTCGGTCAGATGGATCTTGCCGCCCAGGCGCTCCACCGCCATGCAGTCATCCGTTACCTGAGGCGCATTTCGCACAGCATCCTCCAGCGCCACGCGGATAAGATCCGCCTGGAAGCACTGGGGCGTCTGGACCGCATAAAGCCCGCTGCGCTCCGGCGTTTCCGTCACAATACCTTTTTCCGCTTTCTTGACGGTGTCCCGCACCGGAACAGCCGGAACGGCACAGTTGTTTTTATAGGCCTGCCAGACAGCATCCTCGATGATTCTTTCCGTCACAAGAGGTCTGGCTCCATCGTGGATAGCAATGATCCCCGCCTTCTCCGAAACGGACATAACGCCTGCATAGGAGGACAAAACACGGGTGGCTCCTCCGGCTACCACCTGGGAGACTTTGGAAAACGCTCGTTCCTTGCACATGCGGGCCATGTCCATCATGGCCTCCTCCCGCGTCACAAGAACGATTTCATCCACCATGGAAGAATTCTGGAAAGCACGAAGGCTGTGGGCCAGCACAGGTTCTCCGCCCAGCTCCGCTGTGAGCTTGTCTCCGCCAAATCGGGTTCCGGAACCGCCCGCCACGATTACCGCCGAAACAAAAGGACGGCGGGTATTTTTCAGTACAGTGGATAGTACAGACATACGCATTCCTCCACATATCTGCATTCTTTGTCCCATATATTATAGCCGGTCCCGATGCTTTGCGCAAGGGAACACATTCCGCACAATGGGAGGGATCGCCTTGCTTCGGGACAAAAAACTTGCACTGAACACCGCTCTGCTCACCGTCTCCGGTCTCGCCATGCGCTTCGTGGGCATGATTTGGCAGGTGTGGCTGGTGGGCCGCATCGGCGAGGCGGGCATCGGGCTGTATCAGCTGGTGGTCAGCGTCAGCACCCTGGCCGCCACGGTGGCTGTTTCGGGTATCCGGTATACCACCACCCGGCTGGTTTCCGAGGAGATCGGGCTGGACAGACATTCCGGCGCGGCACAGGCCCTCACCGCCTGCATGCTTTATGGTCTGTTTTTCGGTCTGGCCGCAGGACTCATCCTCATGCTGACCGCGGAACCGGCAGGATTCCTGTGGTTGGAGGATGCACGCACTGTGCGCCCCCTGATGCTGCTGGCGCTTGAGATGCCGCTTATCGGTATCACATCGGTCATGTACGGCTATTTCACCGCCGTAGGCCGCGTCTGGAAAGGCGTATGCGTCTCCGTAATCCAGCAACTGGTGACCATCGCTGCCACGGCGCTGCTTCTGTCCCACTGTCCGGATGGAAATCTGGAATACGCCTGTCTTTCCATCACCGCCGGCCAGCTTCTGGGCGCCGGCTTTGAGGCTCTGGCACTGACCGTCACCTATATCACAGACCGCATCCGCCATGGGATCCGCCGGGTAAGAAGCCCCGTAACTCTCCCGGTCATGACAAACCGGATGCTGGCCATCGCCTTGCCGCTGGCCGGCGCGGCATATGCCAGAAGCGGCCTTTCGACCCTGCAGCATCTTCTTGTCCCCAAAGGACTGCGGGCCTCCGGCCTTGCCTCTGCCGCCGCACTGGCCGGATACGGCATCATTCAGGGCATGGCACTTCCCGCCGTCCTCTTCCCATCCTGCGTCATGCTGGCCATAGCGGAGCTGATCGTCCCCAAGCTAACCGAGCAGCAAGTCCGGGGAGAAGCCGAAAGAATCCGCCGCACAACGGAGAACATTCTGGAAAAGGGCCTCATGTTTTCCGCTCTGACCGGAGCGCTCTTTCTGGCTCTGGGGGACGAGTTGGGTCTTGCTCTATATGATTCCCGGGACGCCGGGGTTTACATACAGATATTTGCCCTTATCATTCCGGTAATGTATTTGGATATGCTCACAGACGGCTGTCTGAAGGGTCTGGGCGAGATGATGTTCTGCATGGCAGTAAACATTGCGGATGCCGGTCTTTCCGCCCTTCTTGTATGGCTTTTGCTGCCCCGCTGGGGCCTCCCTGCCTACATATTCGTCATCTGCTTCACGGAAGCATTCAACTTCCTTCTGAGCCTGTGGCGGCTTCGGGAAAAAGTCGGCATCGCACTCCGTCTGCGCACGATGGGAAAGATATCGTTTCTGGCCGTCCTTTCCGGCGCCTGTGCCCGGCTTTTGTGCAAAACAATAAGCGCCGGGACCGGCGTCCCAGCGCTTATTCTATCCGCATCAGCGGGAATTGTTATCTTTCTTTCCGGGCTTATCAAGCCTGGGGAGGAAGCAGGCAGACCAGCATCTTGGTGACGGTGTCGCCGTTGTTGGTGACGGACTTGACAACGCCGCCCACGCAGCGGAAGGAGTCACCGGCGTTGAGGACGGTCTCTTCTTCCTCGGTCTTCAGGGTCATCTGACCCTCAAGGATGTAGTAGATGGACTCCAGAGGGTTGGCACCGAAATCGGTGCGACCGCCGGGCTGGAAGTAGGTGATGCCCATAATCATCTTGCCGCCTTCGACGTCGTTGGGGCCGGCGCCGGCAATGTCGTGCAGACGGGTGGGTTCGCAATCATAGTGGCCGGGAGCGGAGTAGGTGTAAACGGTGCTGCCCTCAGCGCCCTTAGCTCTCTGGATTCTGTACTTTGCCATAATATATGACTTCCTTTCACATGATGTATTCGTTCAAATTATATGAATGACACAGATAATGCGCGGTTTTCCGCAGAAAACCACTTGTTAAGTTTAGCACGATTCTTTCCAAGATGCAAGTATACTTTGACAGATAGCGCAAGATTTGGTATGGTTTAGGCAAGGAAGTGATACTGTATGATTCTGACAATCGATCTGTCCAACACACAGATCACCATGGGCGGTGTTGAAAACGGAAACGTTCTTTTTTCCTGCCGTCTTGCAACGGAAAAAATGCGCACCGGAGACGAATATGCCGTCCTTATGCGGCTGATGCTCCAGCCCTATGTCCCGGATCTCGCCGCGCTGGAAGGCTCCATTCTCTCCTCCGTGGTCCCGGAGCTGACATCCTCCATAAGGAAGGCCCTTCTTCTGGTAACAGGAAGATCCCCCATGGTAGTCGGCCCCGGCGTCAAAACGGGTCTTAACATCCGTCTGGACGATCCCTCGGAGCTCGGAAGCGACTTTGTGGCAGCTGCCGTTGCCGCCCAGGCCGACTATCCCCTTCCGGTCGTCACCGTAGATATGGATACCGCCATGGGCATCGGCGTGACCGACGCCACCGGAGCTTACATCGGCGGCGTAATCGCGCCGGGTGTGATGATCTCTTCCAACGCCCTTACCAGACGGGCCTCCCTTCTCCCCAACGTTATGCCCAAAGCCCCGGGTCACATCATCTGCAAACGAACCGAGGAAAGCCTCCGTTCCGGTATCATCTACGGCGCAGCCGCCATGCTGGACGGTCTTCTCATGGGCATCGACGAGGAGCTGGGCCAGCCGGCCAGCGTGGTAGTCACCGGCACCTGGGCGGAAGCCGTAGCGCCCCACTGCCGCCGGAAAAACGTTCAGATCGACAAGGATCTCATCCATCGCGGTCTCTGGCTCATCTGGAAGAAAAACCAGAAGAAATAAATGTTTATCCACGCCACCAAGATGCGAAACACCGAAAAATTCCTGGTTCAACGCCAAAAAGGAGACGAGCAGCTTGCTCGTCTCCTTTTTGTATATTCCGGTATGTATCTTACTTATTCTTCAGATACTCCACGATGCCGGCAGCAGCGACCTTGCCCGCGCCCATGGCCTTGATGACGGTGGCAGCGCCGGTGACAGCGTCGCCGCCAGCAAACACGCCGGGACGGGAAGTGGCGCCGGTGGCGTCATCCGCCACGATGCCGCCCTTCTTGGTGGCATCCAGGCCGGGGGTGGTAGCCAGGATCAGGGGATTGGGGCTGGTGCCGATGGCGATGATGACGGAGTCAACATCGATGACATACTCGCTGCCCTCGACCTCAACAGGCTTGCGGCGGCCGGAAGCATCGGGCTCGCCCAGCTCCATCTTCACGACCTTGATGCCGGTGACATAGCCGTCCTCATTGCCCACGATCTCCACGGGGTTGTTGAGAAGCTTGAAGATAACCTCTTCCTCCATGGCATGATGGACCTCTTCCTTACGGGCGGGGAGCTCATCCATGGAACGGCGGTAGATGACATAGACCTCATCAGCACCCAGACGCTTCGCACTGCGGGCCGCGTCCATGGCAACGTTGCCGCCGCCGACGATGGCAACCTTCTTGCCGATGCGGATGGGTGTGTCATATTCGGGCAGATAAGCCTTCATGAGGTTGGTACGGGTAAGGATCTCAT
This sequence comes from uncultured Oscillospiraceae bacterium, assembly GCA_964592685.1. Classification (GTDB taxonomy): domain Bacteria; phylum Bacillota; class Clostridia; order Oscillospirales; family Oscillospiraceae; genus CAJOIG01. The sequence goes on from CAZQFN010000001.1 coordinate 24,816, forward strand.
TGGCAGAGAACACACCCAGCAGGTTCTCACCGGGGATATTGAGGAACTGAGGCAGACCGGCACCGGAGCCGATGAACACAGCCTCGTAGCCCTCTTCAAAGAGCTCGTCGATGCTCTCGGCGCGGCCGATGACCGCGTCGGTCACGATGCGGACGCCAAAATGCTCCAGCTTCGCGATCTCCTTGGCCACGATGGCCTTGGGCAGACGGAATTCGGGGATACCATAGACCAGCACGCCGCCAGCCTTGTGAAAAGCCTCGAAAATAGTGACTTCATAACCCTTGCGGGCCAGATCGCCGGCGCAGGTCAGACCGGCAGGGCCAGAACCGACAACCGCGACCTTATGACCGTTGGAAGCAGGAACGACAGGAGCGCCATCGGCATGGCCATGCTCCATGTGGTAGTCGGCCACGAAACGCTCCAGACGGCCGATGCCCACCGGCTCGCCCTTGATACCACGGACACACTGACCCTCGCACTGATTCTCCTGAGGGCAGACACGGCCGCAGACAGCGGGCAGGCTGTTGGTGGAGGTGATGATCTTGTACGCCTCGTCGAAGTTGCCTTCAGTGACCTGCGCGATGAACTCGGGAATGCGAACGGCCACAGGGCAGCCGGACATGCACTTGGCATTCTTGCAGTTGAGGCAGCGCTTGGCCTCGTCAATGGCCATCTCGGCGGTGTAACCCTGAGCGACCTCTTCAAAATTCTTGTTGCGAACCAGAGGCTCCTGCTCGGGCATCGGGTTCTTGTCCATACGCATATTAGCCATGCTCTCTTACACCTCCGGTGATGCGGCAAATGTGGTTCATTGCCTCTTTTTCTTCCTCGCCATAGTAGGTGGAACGCTTGATGATACCGTCCCAGTCCACCAGATGACCGTCAAACTCAGGACCGTCCACGCAGGCGAACTTGGTTTCGCCGCCAACCGTCAGACGGCAGGCGCCGCACATGCCGGTACCGTCCAGCATGATGGGGTTCATGGAAACGATGGTGTGAACACCGTACTCCTTGGTGGCCTCGCAGACGCGCTGCATCATGCGGGTGGGGCCAACGCACATGACTTCGTCATACTCGTTGCCTGCATCCAGAAGTTCCTTCATCTTGGTGACGTTGAAGCCAGCCTCGCCATAGGAGCCGTCGTCGGTGGTGATGTAGAGGTTGGTGACACCGGCGCGCATCTCATCCTCCAGGATAACGATATCCTTGGAACGGAAGCCGGCGACCATGTCCACATGGATACCGCGGTCATGCATACCCTTGGCAACGGGATACGCAATGGCATTGCCAACACCGCCGCCCACAACGCAAACGCGCTTCAGGCCTTCCATGTTGGTGGGACGACCGAGAGGACCAACGAAGTCGGCAATATAATCGCCGGCCTCAAGAAGGTTCAGCATACGGGTGGTCTTACCAACGGGCTGCACCATGATGGTGACAGTACCCTTCTCCGTATCAGCAGCAGCAATGGTGACGGGAACGCGCTCACCAAATTCGTCCAGACGGAAAATGATGAACTGGCCGGGCTGAGCCTTACGCGCAACCAGCGGAGCCTCGATCACGAACTCGACGACAGTTTTCGCTTCGTTAAGAGGACGCTTACTAACAATTTTGAACATATCTATCCCCCTAGAAATAATAAATTTCAAAATCCAAACGAACCTATTATAACAACACTTAATTGAAATGGGAAGAAAAGTTTACTGTTTAACAACGACATTGCATGGTCGTCAAGGGTTTTCCTTCCTCTGGAGAGCTTTCACCACTGAGCTGAAACCCATGGCGTTGCTGGCCTTCACAAGAACGGAGTCCCCCTCTCGCAAATGAGCGGAAAGCTCGCACAGCAGCCCGTCCGTATCCGCAAACCAAAGAGCATCCTCTCCCGCGCCCTCCGCCGTATTCCGGGAGAGCAGTCCACAGGCAATGACCTTGATCCCAAGAGAAGCGGCATATTCTCCCAACATGCGGTGCATCACCGGCCCGGACTCGCCAAGCTCCAGCATGTCCCCCAGGATGGCGACCTTTCGCCCGGGAAGTGATGCCAGATTCCGAAGGGCCGCCTGGCAACTGGTAGGATTGGCGTTATAGCAGTCGTCCAGGATCGTCATACCGCCGCTCTGCAGAACGCGTCCGCGGCTGCCCACAGTCTCATAGGCGGCAATCCCCGCCTGGATTTCCTCATCCGTGAGCCCGAGCTCAATGCCCACCGCAGCGCCCATCAGGGCCGCATAAACCATATGCTGGCCAAAAGCCGGAATTTTCACCGGAATGCGACGCCAGCCGGAAAGGATCGTGCATCGCATGCCTTCCAGACCGTCATTTTCCACATCGATGGCCCGCACGTCGCAATGCTCCCCAAAACCAAAGAGCACCGTGCGCCGTTCAAAATCATGTTCCTTCAGATATCCATCGTCTCCGTTCGCAATAACGATGCCATCCGCCGGCATGCCGGAGACCATTTCACTCTTGGCTCTGAGCACACCGGCCCGATCACCCAGAAACTCCAGATGGGCATCCCCGATAAGCGTATATACGGCAATGCCGGGATGAACCATATCCGCCAGACGGGTCATCTCTCCAAAGGAGGATATCCCCATCTCCACCACGGCAGCCTCATGCTCCGGCCGGAGGCGGAACAGTGTAAGGGGAACGCCCAGTTCGTTGTTGAAATTTTTCTCGGTCTTCAGCGTATTGTACCGGGCAGCCAGTACCGCGGCGATCATTTCCTTGGCAGTGGTCTTTCCCACGGAACCGGTCACACCGACGAAGGGGCAATCAAACTGACTGCGGTAAAACGCCGCAATAGCCCGGAGGGCCTTCTGCGTATCCGGCACAATGATCTGTGCTATATCCGTTTCCACCGCGCGGCTGCAGAGCACGCACGCCGCTCCCTGTTCTGCCGCAGAGGAAATAAAATCATGACCATCCACCCGGGCGCCGGGAATGGCCGCAAACAGACAGCCCGGCACTACGGCGCGGCTGTCTGTGGTAATGGCGGTGACCTCCTGAGAGGGCAGCTCGCCAATGGCTTCACCGCCGGTAATATCCCGAAGGATGGCAGGTGTCAGATGCTGCATAATGTACCTTACCTTTCTAAATGGTGCTTATATACTCACAGGATTCCGGGCATTCCGGTCCCCTGCCGTCTTTCAATTTCATCCTTGCCTCATATATGCATAACAGATTTATTTTACCATATTCTCGGGTTTATCGCAATTCTATTGTTATTTCCGGGAATTTATGCTAGAATAACTTGCTATTTACAGAGGAAGGAAACATATCATGTCCTACATCGTCATCGACCTGGAATGGAACCAGGCCATGAGCTCAAAATCATCCGTATTCAATCATCTGCCCATCCATCTGCGGGGCGAGATCATACAAATCGGTGCCGTGAAACTGAATGACGACTTTACGCCCGGGGAGGAATTCCAGCGGGATGTGCGTCCGGTATGGTTTCGGAAAATGCACCAGAAAGTGAAGAAACTCACCGGTTTTGACAACGAACGCCTTGCCAACGGCCTTCCCTTTAAGCAGGCCATTGAGGAGTTCCGCCAGTGGTGCGGCCCCGACTGCGTCTTTATGACCTGGGGCTATGACGACCGGGGCATCATGGAGCAAAACCTCATTATTCACGACCTAGACATCGACTGGCTGGGATCCTGGATAAACCTTCAGCTCATATACAACAAGCAGACCGACGGCGACCGGAATCAAAAATCTCTGGAAACGGCCATGGAACATTTTGAGATCGAACAGACCCGGGTCGCCCACGATGCCCTGGGCGACGCTTACAACACCGCTCTTGTTTGCTCTCATCTGGATCTTGATGCCGGCGTGGCAGATTATGGCGATATACTCCAGAGCATGACCAAAAAAGTCCGGGCAAAAACCGCCGCACAGAAGGAACCGGAGCCCATCTCCCGCTCCGTATCCCAGTGCCACAACACGCGGGAAGCCCTGTGGACCGCGGTGGAAGAGGCCGGCGTTGCCTGCCCCATCTGCGGCAAGAACATTCCCCACACCAATTGGGTGAACCAGGGTGACGGCCGATACATGGCCCTGGCCCCCTGCGAGGAGGATGGTACCTTCCTTCTGCGCATCCGCGTCCGCCACGAGGAGGACGGCAGCTGGCGCGCCCGTCGTCTCATCTATCAGGCCGACGAGGCCATGCAGCGCAATTTCCTGGAGCGGCAGGCACACCCCCGCCGCCGGAGAAGAAACCGCAAAAAGAAATCCTGAGATCAAAAACACCCCGCTTGCAGACGGAGGGCCTCGAAGCCATCCCGCAGGCGGGGTGTTTTTAGTTGATTTTCCGGCAAATCAGCCGATGCCGCCCAGAATGGCACCCGCAACAAGGGCGATCAGCGCGAGAGCGCAATAGACATACTTAGCCAGCGGATAGAACCAGTTTCCGATCGGCCGGCCGGCACCCATGTTGACATTTTCCAGAACAAATTTCTTTCCGGCGATCCAGAAAAAGAGAATACCGGCCAGAAGAGCGCCCAAGGGGCAGATATAAATGGACACAACGTCCATCCACCCGGAGACGATGGCCTGGATGCACAGCGCGATCACACAGCCCGCAACCAGGGCAATGGCCGTGGAAGGAAGACGCTTTAGGTTGAACTTCTCCTGAAGGAACGCCACAGGCGTTTCATAGAGGTTAATAAGAGAAGTAAGACCCGCAAAAAGAACGCAGACAAAGAACAGAATGCCGACAAACCGACCGCCGGGCATGCCGTTGATAACATTCACCAGATAAATAAACATGAGTCCGGGACCGCCGGAGGACAACTCCGCAGAGCCGGCCGCCATAGCGGGAATGATGACAAACGCCGCCAGAAGAGCCGCCATAGTATCGAAAATGGCAACATTGCGGGCAGACAGAGGAATGGATTCCTCTTTGGACAGATAGGAACCATAGATCACCGTTCCATTGCCGGCAACAGACAGAGAGAAGAACGCCTGACCGAAGGCATAGATCCAAAGCTTGGGATCGGCAAGGCCGGCAGGATTCACCGTAAAAATATACTTATAGCCGCCGGAAGCACCGGAGAGCGTTCCGATATAAATAGCCAGAACAATAAGAAGCACATACAGGATAGGCATCATAATCTTATTGGCCTTTTCAATGCCGCCCGCAACACCGAAGACCATGATGCAGAAGGTCGCAACCACCGCAATAACGATCCAGATATTGTTGCCCCAGGCAGATGCCGTAGCGCCGAACATGCCGACGATGACATCCATATTCTGGCCCATGGCCATAAGCTCGCCGTCAAACGCCATGAACGCATACTTAAAGATCCAGCCCATGACGCAGGTATAGCCGATGGCCAGTGCCAGAGATCCCAGAACCGGGATAACACCAATGGCTTCACCGACGGAACGCTTTCCGCCGTGAAGCGAGGTCGCCATACCAAACGCACCGACCGGGCCGGCCCCGGCCGCACGACCGAACGCCATCTCACCGATAACACCGGTGGAACCAATAAGAATCACAAAGATAAAATACGGGATCAGGAAAGTAAGACCGCCCCAGGTGGAAACAAGCATGGGAAAGCGCCAGAGATTGCCCATGCCTACTGCCGAACCAATACAGGCCAGGGTAAAGCCCCAGCGGCTGCTGAATCCATCACGTTTTTCTGTCATAATCCAAATTCCTCCCGAGTGGAGCGTTTATGCATGCTGCCCCACCGCTTTCTTTAGCAAATTAAAGTGTATCATTCAAACACAATTCTGTCAACCCAAAATCAACACAAAAGCCGCGGAGATTTCCGCGGCTTTTGTGTCGATTTAATCAGGCTCTGGGATGAGCTTTGTTGTAAACGTCCTTCAACTGCTTTTTCACAAGCTGGGAATAGACCTGGGTGGAGCTGATATCGGCATGGCCCAGCATTTCCTGAATGGATCGCAGATCGGCGCCGTTTTCCAGCAGATGGGTGGCAAAGCTGTGGCGCAGGGTGTGAGGCGTGATATCCTTTTCGATCCCCGCCTTTTTCTGATAGGACTTTATGATTTTCCAAAAACCCTGGCGGCTCATCCGCTCTCCGCTGATATTCACAAACAGGGAGCGTTCGGAAGGCGTTGCGAGCATATCGGGCCGGATAAAGTCAATGTAGTCACGTACCGCTTTCAGCGCCGCCGGATACAGCGGAATCACGCGGACCTTGTCGCGGCTGCGGCAGCTGATAATACCGGCCGAGAGATTTACATCGGTCACATCCAGACTGATAAGCTCACTGACACGGATGCCTGTGGCATACAGAAGCTCCAGCATGGCTCTGTCCCGATAGCCTTTACGATCGGTACATTCGGGCTGCTCAAGCAGCAGCTCCACCTCCTGGGCCGTGAGAATCTCCGGAAGCTTGTGGGCGGATTTCTCCGGCACCAGCTTATTGGTCGGAATCTCCTCCACCAGCCCCTGAATCTTCATCCAGGCATAGAAATTCTTCAGTGAAGCGATATTACGGGAAACCGTGGCAACGGATTTTCCGATGGCACGCAGATGATCGATATACTCACAAAGAGTATCCTCGTCGGCGGTTACATAACCGTCCACACCAATGCCATCCAGGTACTCGCCAAACTGGCGGATATCCCGCATATAGGAGCTCAGCGTATTCTTGGATGTTTTCTTCTCATACGCAAGATAACGCTCATAGCGCTCCATGCATTCCCCATTGTTCACAGTTCCTACACCCCTCTGCACGAATTGACATAATCTAGCTGAACCTACTATAACGCAATTTGTTACCATAATCAAGAAGAAATTTTACCATTTTGTCATCTTTGTTACTTTTAACGAGAAATTTATGTCAACATTCGTTACAAAGGTTACAATTTGTCACTTAATCTTTCATTTTTTCGATCGCAGCTACCAGAGATTGTGTTCAAAAACGGATATCTGCCCCACATTTTGGGTATTTCCCCCGTTTTATGTAACCTTACCAATCCCTGGGCTCATCTTCTCCGCTTTCGCCGGCGCGGTTTTTTCCCCCGAACGGTCAGCACAGCGGACAGAAGAACACCGATTCCCACAAGGGCATATCCAACCGCTGCGCACAATTCCATCGGCAGCACACCCTTATACATTAACAGCGACTCACAAAATAACAGCAAAAGACACAGGATCGCCGCCAGACCAAGGCCAAATACGACACAGAACAACATGCTCTTCTTTTTCAAAAAAGACATAAAAAATCCCCCTCAAGAATCCGGCTGATACAAGCCTATTCCCGAGGGGGATGATTTATTTATCTCTACGCAGAAATTACTTCTGGGGCTCCTCTTCCGTCTGCTTGCCCTTGGAGGAAATGGCCCACTTGGTAACTTCCATGCGGACGCGGTCCTCGCTGGTCTCGAAGACGATGGAGTTGGCCTTCACAGCAACGACCTTACCCATAATGCCGCCAATGGTGGTGATGGTGTCGCCGACAGCAATGGAATTGCGCAGCTCCTCAGCCTGCTTCTTCTTCTTGTTCTCAGGACGGATCAGGAAGAAGTAGAACACGACGATCATGAGAACGATCATGATGATCATGCTGCCGCCGCCGGAAGCAGTAGTCGTGGCGTCGTCTGCAAAAGCGCTGGTGCAAAGCAGGGCCATGGCCGCAGCAACAGCAGCCAGGATCTTGGTGAAACGATTCATTCGTAATACCTCCAAAAATTTTACCGTTATATTATAAAAGTCTTTATATCCTCGTGTCAAGCAATTTGGCGTATTTTGCACGATAATCGGCAAATTTTCCCGCCTCCAGAGCCTGACGGATCTCCGTCATAAGATTGTTATAGAAATAGAGATTGTGCATTACAGACAGCCGAAGCCCCAGGGTCTCCCCCGCCTTGAACAGATGTCGGATATAGGATCTGGTATACCGGCGGCACACAGGGCAGTCGCATTCCTCATCTATGGGACGGCTGTCCAGGGCGTATTTCTCATTCTTCAGATTGATGATGCCCTGTTTGGTAAACAGATGGGCATGTCGACCGTTCCGAGCCGGCATGACGCAGTCAAACATGTCCACGCCGCGCCAGACACCCTCAATGATATTGCCGGGTGTTCCCACACCCATGAGATAACGGGGACGGTCTTTTGGCATGTATTCCTCCACCGCCTCGATGGTGTCATACATCTCCTCCGCCGTTTCACCCACCGCGAGTCCGCCGATGGCATAACCGGGCAGATCCAGTTCCGCGATCTGCTTCATATGGCGCACCCGGAGATCGGCATATGTGCCGCCCTGATTGATGCCAAAAAGCATTTGCCCGGGGTTTACGGCGTCAGGCTCGGCGTTATACTCCGCGAGAGCTTTTTTGCACCGCACCAGCCAGCGATAGGTCCGGTCGCAGGATTTGTCAAAATATTCTTTCGGCGAGGGGATCTTCACGCACTCGTCAAAGGCCATGGCAATATCACTGCCCAGATTCGCCTGGATGCGCATGCTCTCCTCCGGGCCGATAAATAGCTTGCGGCCATCCACATGAGAGTGGAACGCCACGCCTTCCTCGGTAATTTTGCGAAGACCGGCCAGAGAGAATATCTGGAATCCGCCGCTGTCCGTGAGGATAGGGCCGTCCCAGGTCATGAATTTATGCAGACCGCCCATGGATTTGATCAGTTCATCCCCGGGCCGCACATGGAGATGATATGTATTCGACAGTTCCACCTGGCAGTTGATATCCACCAGATCCTTAGCGGACAGGCCGCCTTTGATGGCCGCCGCTGTGCCGACATTCATAAAAAGAGGCGTTTGTACCGTCCCGTGAGGCGTTGTCAGCTCTCCGCGGCGGGCATGCCCCTCTTCCTGTTTCAAAAGCTTATACATAAAAAATCTCCTTGCATCAATGGATAAACATGGCATCGCCAAAAGAGAAAAAGCGGTAACGCTCTTCCACGGCGGTCCGATAGGCGTTGAGAATGTTCTCCTTCCCCGCCAGCGCTGACACCAGCATCACCAACGTGGAACCCGGGAGATGGAAATTGGTCACAAGCGCGTCGATGCACTTGAACGTATAACCGGGATAGATGAAAATATTCGTCCAGCCGCCGGAAGCCTCAATGGTACCATCGGGCTTTGCAAAGCTCTCCAGCGTGCGGCAGGAGGTGGTGCCCACAGCGATGACTCTCCCCCCCCGCTCCCGGGTGCGGCGAATCACTTCCGCAGTCTCGGCGGGAACGGTGCAGTATTCCGAGTGCATCTCATGCTCTTCCACATTCTCCGCCTTCACCGGCCGGAACGTACCCAGTCCCACATGAAGCGTGACAAACGCCACCTCCACCCCCATGGCACGAATGGAGTCCAGAAGTTCATTGGTAAAGTGAAGACCCGCCGTAGGAGCCGCAGCGCTTCCGGGCTCACGGGAATAAACCGTCTGATACCGTTCGGGATCGTTCAGCTGCTCCTTTATATAGGGCGGCAGAGGCATGTGTCCCAACCGCTCCAAAATCTCAAGGAAGATGCCCTCATAGAAAAAGCGGATAACCCGGTTTCCGTCGTCCCTGACCTCTTCCACAACGCCGCGAAGCTCGCCGTTTTCACCAAAGACAACTTCCGTGCCGGGACGCATCTTTTTCCCCGGCCGGCTGAGACATTCCCAGCGGTTCTCCCCCAGATCCTTCAGCAGAACAACCTCCACGGCGCCGCCGGTGGGGCGCGTGCCGAAAAGCCGCGCGGGTATGACCCGGGAGTCATTCAGGATCAGGCAGTCGCCCGGATGAAGATAGTCCCTGAGATCATAAAAATGTCTGTGTTCCAGCTTGCCGGTTGTCTTGTCCAGCACCAGAAGACGGGAAGAATCCCGCTTTTCCATTGGCGTCTGCGCAATCAGTTCCTCCGGCAGTTCATACATAAAATCCGATGTTTTCAATGTCAATAATCTCCGTACTGCAGGCTTGTCCCGTCATAATAAAAACCGAGAATGTCCTGATAGTCTTTGTCGTAGTATTTTGCCATGGCATAGGCACCCCACTGGCTCAGCCCCACATTGTGGCCCCAGCCCCAGCGGGTACATGTGAAGGTGTCGTTCTCAGCATTATAGGTCACCTGATAGCGATAGCTGTAACAGGTGAAGCCGAATGCGCTGAGAAAATCCCACCGGGTGTAGGAGGTGTCCCGATGGATCGTGACCGTTTTGCCGTTCACATCCGTGATATGGACCCGCCGGACATTTCCGGTGTCATCATAGGTATCCAACTGAATACCGTCCTTGGCGATGGTGGAAAGGCCCAGCTCCTTGCTTAGGGCCGCAAGCGTGGAGCCCGTGCGGGAGAGGGTGATCGAATAGGTATAATTGGAAGCCAGAGAGGCGGCCTTTGCCTCATACGGATCGATCTTTCCCTGAAGATAGCTTATATCCCCGCCCCAGATGTGAGCGGAATCCTCCGTTGCGCCGCCGCTGCTGGAAAAATAATACGTCGTGCAGATCTCTCGTCCGCTTCCGGAGTTGTAGGTGAGATAAAGCCCGGCGGTGGCGTCCACCGCGCTGTCCGTGGCAGCAAAATAACTCTCGGAATAGCTTCCGTCATACCGTCCGCGGTAAACCTGGCTGGTGTTGGTAATATCAAAGCCATAGGATCTGTATGTGCTCCACTGGGCGGTGACCGCATAGCTGCGGGCCGTGACTGCCGCCGCCTTCAGAGTCTCTGCCGGCCAAGAAGGCGAATACTCATATGGGATAACGCCCTTCACATAGTCTTCGATATTCACATAGTTGATGAGCGTGATGTAACCGGAGCGGTTGTATGCCTGCCGGAGTTCAAAATCACCGTAATAGCGGCGCCAGCTGTTCACCTCCGTCAGTGCTTTGCCGGAGGAAACCGCATGGATCGCCAGATTTCCGCCGGTGGTGTAAACCGTCTCCCCGGCAGAATTCTTCACCGTGAAAGTCGTTCCGTCGGTGGTGATGTCGATCTCATCGTCGTCAATGGTGCCATAGGACAAAAAATCCCGCTCAGAGTCAAAGACGCCGTACTCAAATGTGTAGCCATGGACGTTATAAAGATTCACAGATTTGACGGACGAACTGAGGGACTTGGTGCTCATATAGATGCCTACACGGATGGTATCCGACGGCACAGAAACAGCGCTGTCCAGAATGACCGCAGGCGTGTCCTCTATCTCACCCGGCGCCGGTGTCGCCGTGGGCACCGGAGTTTCCGCCGGAGCAGGAGCCGCGGTCGGCTCGGGTGTCACGTCCGGAGAGGTATCCTCCTCGGAAAGACGCTGAAACATCACCGCAACTTCGGCGCGGGTGGCATGATCCCACGGACGGAATCTGTAACCGCCCTCATCCGGCTCCCCAAGGACGATGCCGGCCGCCTGCATAAGCGTCACATCCGCCTTCGCCCAGGCGCTGATGTCCCCTTCGTCGGTAAAACTCGCCGTGGAGCCACTCTCCTTCAGTTCGATCCCCGCATAACCGACATAGCGGCTGAAAAGGCTGCATATCTCTTCCCTTGTTATGGAATCATTGGGCGCAAAAGTATCGGCATCACGTCCGTTCACGATCCCGATCTCATAGCCCCAGATCACATAACCGGCATAGTAGTCCGAAAATGCCACATCGGAGAACGTATGGTATGCGGGACTGAGGTAGTCTCCGGAAATAAAACCGGTCTGAGACCCATAGCGGATCTGATACCAGCCGTCCCTCCAGCCAAGGATCGTCACCGAAGCATTCTTTTTAAGAGATGTGATGACCGTGTATCCGGTGCCCGGCCCTGTTCGCATATTCACGGAAGAACCGGTAACCACACCTGCGCACCAATCCTCCGCATCCACACCGGCAAAACGGCCCAGAACAGTGACGAACATACCGCGGGTCATGCCGCCGCCGGGGCTAAAGGTGGTGTCACCTGTGCCAAGAAAAAGACCCTCCGCCGTCACATAATCCACGGCATCATAATACCAGTCGCCCCGGGAAACATCCGTAAAATCCCCCACCGAAGCGGCGCGGGCAGGCACAAGCAGAACAGCCGCCAAAAAAAACGCGAGCAAGGCATACACCGTCGCGCGCCGGATCCTGTGTACAAAGGTCATGACGCCACTCCTTTCCCGGGCTTGAAACTTAGAATTGACCAAGGATTTGAAGTATGCTATACTGCGGTTTATAACATTAATTTTATGTATACACACAGTTATAGCTTGGTCTAATATTGTAAACAAAGACCGGGAAATTGTCAACAACTGTCCCCTGTCACAAACAGGAGACCGCACCATAAACTGTATCAGGAGGTCAACGGTATGAGCAAACGGAAAGTAGGCGTAATTGGCGGCACCGGCATGGTGGGACAGCGTTTTGTCTCCCTCCTGGCCGATCACCCCTGGTTTGAGTTGACGGTCATCGCCGCAAGCGGGCGCAGCGCCGGCAAGACTTATGAGGAGGCCGTGGGCAGCCGCTGGGCCATTGATGTGCCCATGCCCGAAAATGTCAAAGGCATCGTGGTGAAAAACGCTACCGCCGATGTGCAGGCCATTGCAGACGAGGTGGACTTCGTCTTCTCTGCCGTGGACATGAACAAGGAAGAGATCCAGGCTCTGGAAGAGGAATATGCCCGCCATGAATGCCCTGTGGTCTCCAACAACAGCGCCCATCGCTGGACCGAGGATGTCCCCATGGTCGTTCCGGAGATCAACGCTCAGCATCTGGACGTGATCCCCGCTCAGCGCAAGCGTCTGGGCACGAAGCGCGGCTTCATCGCCGTGAAATCCAACTGCAGTCTGCAGAGCTATGTTCCCGCCCTGCATCCCCTGAAGGATGAATTTGGCCTGAAGGACGTTCTGGTCTGCACATACCAGGCCATTTCCGGCGCCGGCAAGACCTTTGAGACCTGGCCCGAGATGGTGGATAACATCATCCCCTACATCGGCGGCGAAGAGGAAAAGTCTGAGCGTGAGCCCATGAAGCTTTGGGGCCGGGTGGAAGATGGCGTCATCAAAAATGCAGTCGCCCCGTCCATCACCGCCCAGTGCATCCGCGTCCCCGCCAGCAACGGCCACATGGCCGCGGTGTTTGTCCGCTTTGACAAAAAACCTTCCAAGGAGGATATCCTCGACCGCTGGAAGAATTTCGCCGGCCGCGCACAGGAGCTTCAGCTCCCCTCCGCGCCCAAGCAGTTCCTCCACTATTTCGAGGAGGATAACCGCCCCCAGACAAAGCTGGACCGCATGCTGGAAGGCGGCATGGCCGTCTCCATCGGCCGTCTGCGGGAAGATACCCAATATGACTATAAGTTCGTTTGTCTGAGCCACAACACCCTCCGCGGCGCGGCCGGCGGCGCTGTTCTGCTGGCAGAGCTTCTCCACGCGGAAGGCTGGTTTGACCGCACCGAAGACTGACCTCCCTATTTTATGAACAAAAGACGCCGCAGGCTGATGGCCTGTGGCGTCTTTCTATCAGGAGGAATATCGTTGAAAACCCCTCTTTTTTCCGGCGTAGGGACCGCTCTGGTCACTCCCTTCCGAAACGGCGCTCTGGATCTGGACACATTCAGCAAGCTTATTGAGCGGCAATACGACGGGGGCGTTTCCGCCCTGATCGTTTGCGGAACCACCGGCGAAGGCGCCACACTCACCACCCGGGAGCATGAAACGCTCTTTCGCCGGGCCGCAGAGATCAGCGCAGGCCGCATGAAGATCATCGCCGGCATCGGCTCCAACGACACCCGCAAAGCCATGGATATGGCCGTGCGGGCCGAGGCCGCAGGTGCCGACGGGCTTCTCATGGTGACGCCCTATTACAACAAGACCACCCAGGCGGGACTTGTGGAGCATTTCAGCTATGTAGCAGACCGCTCCTCCCTGCCCGTCATTCTCTATAACGTACCCACACGCACGGGCATCGGCATCCAGCCGGAGACCTACGCCATTCTGGGGGAGCATCCCAATATATGCGGCGTGAAGGAGGCCGCCGGAGATCTGGCAGCCTTCGCCCGCACAAAGGCGCTTTGCGGCGATCGACTCACTTTCTGGAGCGGCAACGACAGCGACACCGTGGCCATGATGGCTTTGGGCGCAAAAGGCGTCATATCCGTCGCATCGAATCTTATTCCGACAGAGGTCGCCGGACTTTGCCGGCTGTGCCTGGAAGGGCGTTTCCCGGAAGCCGCAGCCATGAACGAACGGTATATGGACCTGTTCAGCGGCCTGTTCCGGGAAGTAAATCCCATCCCCGTGAAAACAGCCATGGAGCTCATGGGCCTCTGCGCCGGAGACATGCGGCTGCCACTGGTGTCCATGAGCCCGGAAAACTGCCTCTGGCTGCGGGAGCTTCTTTGCAGGAGCGGACTGATCACATAAGCAAAAAGAAAGGAAACGGCTTCCGTTTCCTTTCTTTTTGCATGTTATCGAGCCTGGGGTGTGGAGGTTGCCTTTGCCGCATCCTCTTCGACTCTTCCGTCGCCCATGTCGCCGTTTACGACACCATCTTCACCGAGCATGTCGTTCACACCGTTTTCGACGCCGTCGATCACATCGTTCACGCCGTTCTCCACGCCGTTGACCGTGTCATCGACGCCATTCTCCACCCGGTTCGCGGCATCCCCGGCGGCACCGGCAGTGCCGTTGTTTTCTGGTGCGTTTGTGGCAGTGGGCGCAGGCGTTGCCACCGTGGTTTGATTGTTCGCGGCGCCGGTATTGTTGTTTTTGCTGCCGCAACCGGTCAGCACCGCAAGCAGAAGGACCGCCGTCAGGGCGGCAGAAATTATGGATCTCATGTTTTGCCTCCGATCATGATCTGATTACAGCCATAGTATGACCGATTTGGGCCGTAATTTTCACAGGTGGCAAAATTTTTAATTTTTGATCCTCTCAGGCTTCAGATCACACCGGCCAGCACCAGGGAAAGAAGCACAAACGTGGCCAGCGCCACCAGCGAAATGAGCATCATGCCCCATTTCACACTGCCTTTGCTGCTGGTGGGGCTCGCGGCGATGAGATTCGCCCGGTTCAGAGCCGTCACGATGGGTTTATATAGCAGAAGCGTAAGAGTAGCGTTGATGCCGCCTTTCAGCAGGTTGAAGGGCAGAAACACCGGCAGCAGCATGCCCGCCACCACGGAGCGCTCTATTCCCATATAAAGAGGGGTGATGAGATAATTCCAAAGGACCATGATCGCCGTCATGGCAAGTACACCGCCCACCAGGGACAGGACCGCACCCTTCATGGAGCGGTTTTTCTTGTAAAGTATGGCCGCCACACAGGCGAAGGAGCAACTGGATAGTATGTTCATGATCATGCCGATGGGACCGGTGCCACTGATGGTGACCATCTCGATCAGGGACACGATCACGGAGATGGCAACCGCGGAGAGCGGCCCGCAGATAAAGCCCGCAATGACGATGATCACATCCTTAAGGTCAAACTCCAAAAAGCCCGCAATGGCAATAGGAATGATGTTGGAGATGAGCTTCGCGATAAACGCGATGGCACACAGCATGCCCACGGTGACGATGGTTTTTGCGCGAATGGTTCTGGTTCCTGCGTTCGACATATGGCCTCCGACGTCTTAAAGTTTAGGGCAATAAAAAATACCCGGAATCACTTCCGGGCACACGCAAGGTAAGGCAGGATACACTCCCGCCGTCCTCTTCCATCCAGACTGTGACTGTCGGCGCCGTAATTTCAACGGCTCAACGCTTTCGCGCTCGCGGGCTCTACCGCCGGTGGGGACTTTCACCCCGCCCTGAAGACAGTTTCAGTATATCACAGAAAAAAGATAATGCAATACTTAGTTTTTGTGTTATACTGCCCTCATGAACAAACGAATGATCACCTGCTGCTTCACCGGTCACCGGATCGAGAAGCTGCCCTGGAAAGACAATGAAAGCGATCCCGCCTGCCGGGCGCTGAAGAAACGCATTGCAGACGTGCTTGCCGCCCTCTACGGGGCGGGCTATCGGCATTTCATCTGCGGCATGGCCACCGGTGCGGATCTTTATTTCGGCGAAGCCGTCGTGGCCCTGAGAGACGAGAAAAGCGACGTCACCCTGGAGGCCGCCATTCCATTTGACGGCCAGTCCGATCGCTGGCCCGGCCATCTGAGAGCCCGGTATTTCCGGCTGGCAGAGGAATGCGACGAAAAGACCATTCTGCACACATCTTATACACCCGACTGCATGATGGACCGCAACCGCTATATGGTCGACCACGCAAATCTGCTCATCGCCGTATACAACGGCGGCGCCGGCGGCACCCGAAACACCATGTTCTATGCTATGCGGCAAAACATCGAGATCATACAGCTGGATGTATGATTCCGGGGCACGAGCTCTTATCCCGCGCGAAATACAGCAAAACACCACATTTCAGTCCCAAAACAACCATTTCTTTCATCAGAAATTTTATGTGTTATTGTTGAAATTTTGTCATCAGACTGATATAATCATAAAAGTATCAATAGAAGAAATAGGAGGTGAGCGCATGACGGATGAACGCACCCCCCTGATTGAGCTGAAGAACATCACGAAGATTTTCCCCGGTGTCAAGGCTCTTTCGGACGTCTGTTTTACCGTCTATCCCGGCGAAGTCCACGCTCTGTGCGGCGAAAACGGCGCGGGCAAGTCCACGCTTATCAAAGTAATGACCGGTGCACACAAGGCAGACGGCGGCGAGTATTTCATCGACGGCAAGCCTGTGAACATCAACTCCACCCAGGAGGGCATCGAATACGGTGTCTCCTGTGTGTATCAGGAGCTATCCATCGCTCCTCAGCTGGATGTGGCTCAGAACCTCTTCATAGGAAACCTCCCCATGAAAGGCGTTCTGATCGATCACAAAAAGCTTTATAAGGATGCATCCGACATTCTCGGCCAGCTGAACATGAACATTTCCCCCAAGACTTTGGCGGGTGAACTGTCCGTGGGCCAGCAGCAGATGATCGAGATCGGCCGCGCTCTGACAAGAAACGCCCGGCTCATCATCATGGACGAACCCACGTCCTCCCTGTCCGAGGCCGAAACGGATACGCTCTTCAAGATCATTGAGATCCTTCAGAAGCGGGGTATCGCCATCGTCTATATCAGCCACAAGCTGGACGAGGTCATGCAGCTGTCCGACCGCATCACCGTCATCCGCGACGGCCAGAACATCATCACGCTCAACACGGCGGACACCACTCAGGACATCCTCATCACCAATATGCTGGGCCGCGATCTTGACACCATGTACAACAAGGTCAAGGTTGACATCGGCGAAACGGTCCTGGATGTCAAGAACCTTACCCGAACCGGTGTGTTTGAAGATATCAGCTTCAATGTCCGCGCCGGTGAGATCGTTGGTTTCTTTGGTCTGGTCGGCGCCGGACGAAGCGAGATC
The DNA here is from genome assembly GCA_964592685.1 of uncultured Oscillospiraceae bacterium. Lineage (GTDB taxonomy): Bacteria > Bacillota > Clostridia > Oscillospirales > Oscillospiraceae > CAJOIG01. Next base: position 42,134 of record CAZQFN010000001.1, read on the forward strand.
ATGCGCGCGGTGTTCGGTGTGGACAAATACGACGCAGGATCCGTCACTGTGAACGGCGAGGAACTGAAAAAAGGCACCCCCTCCGCCGCCATCGAGGCAGGCGTCGGCTTCTGCACCGAGGACCGCAAACAGGAAGGCCTGATGCTTCGGCTCTCCATCCTGCTGAACATGACCCTGGTAAAACTGCCGGATATCGCCAAACACGGCATCATCGACCGCAAGACCCAGAAAGAGCTTGCCGACAGTTATGTGGATTCCATCAGCATTAAGACACCTTCCCTGAACCAGCTGGCCGGCAATCTCTCCGGCGGCAACCAGCAGAAGGTCGTCGTGGCCAAATGGCTGATGATGGATCCCAAGGTCCTCATCGTGGACGAACCCACTCGCGGCATCGATGTGGGCTCCAAGGCGGAGATCTACAACCTCCTGGTGGAGCTTGCAAAGCGCGGCGTTGCCATCGTCATGGTCTCCTCCGAGATCGAAGAGATCATGGGTCTGTGCGACCGGGTCATCACCATCTGCGAAGGCAAAAAGACCGCTGACCTCCCCATTGAGGGGCTGACGGACACCAAAGTCCTGGCGGCCGCTCTCGGCAAGACCGACTATGTGGAAGGAGGCAACACCTGATGGAAAAAATCAAAGCCGGCTGGAAGCGCATCATGTCCTTTAGCGGCAGCGGCGTTTTCCTGGCCATGATCGCGTTCGTCATCCTGGTCTCCGTTCTCGCCCCCTTCATCACCGGCGGCAACTTCCTGACCTGGACGAACATCATGAACGTCTTCCGCCAGCAGGCCCACATCGGCATCATCTGCTGCGCCATGACCTATGTCATCATCACCGGCAACATTGACCTGTCCGTTGGCTCTCTTCTGACCCTGCTGACCGTTCTCTGTGCCAAGTTCACCAACGTAAGCCCCATCTTTGCCATTTTCGCCACGCTGGCCCTGGGCCTTGTGGCCGGCGCCATCAACGGCGCTCTGGTGGCAGGTCTCAAGCTCAACGCCTTCATCACCACGCTGGGTACCGGCTCCATCTTCGGCGCGCTGACCATGATCATCGCCTCCGGCCACACCGTCCGTGTGGATGAGCCCATCTTCAACTTCATCGGCTCCGGCAAATTCCTGGGCATTATCCCCTTCCCCATCGTGCTGTGCCTGGTCGTCATCCTGATTTTCGCGTTCATTCTGAAACGCACCGTCTTCGGCCAGCGGCTGTATGCCATCGGCGCGAACCCCAAGGCCTCCCGCTACTCCGGTATCCGGGCTCAGAAGGATGTTTTCACCACTTACTGCCTAAGCGGCCTTTGCTGCGGCATCGCCGCCGTCATCTACATCGCCCGAAGCGTTTCCGCGAACCCCCAGCTTGCCTCCGGCAAGGAAATGGATATCATTTTGGCCGTCGTTCTGGGCGGCACCAGTGTTCTGGGCGGCAAGGGTTCCATCTGGAGCAGCGTTGTCGGTTTCCTGTTCATCGGTTTCCTGTCCGCGGGCTTCACATTCCTTGGACTGAACCAGTACATGCAGTGGATCATCATGGGCGTTATCCTTGTTTGCGCCCTTGCGATGGACGTAGCCAATGAAAGGGGGGTCAAGCTGTGGAAAAGAAAAACAAACTCGTAAAGCTTCTCAAAGACTATAACGCTGTTGTAATCCTTCTTCTTCTGGGCATTATCGCAACGTTCTTCGTGGATGGTTTCTCCAAGAATTTTGACCGTGTGCTGGTAGAGGCCAGTCTCTACGGCATGATCGCCGTGGGCCTCGGTCTGGTTATGGTCACGGGCAACATCGATCTTTCCGTCGGTTTTCAGGCCGCCTGCGCCGCCGTTATGGCCGTTCTGGTCTATAACGTCACCAGCGGCAACCTCATCCTGGCCGCCGTCATGGCTATCATCACCGGCATCATCACCGGCGCCATCAACGGCTTCGCCGTCGTGAAACTTGGCATCAGTCCTCTGATCGCCACCATCGCCACAAACTACATCTACAAAGGCTTCGTCTACTTCTTTACCAAAGACGGCGCCATTTACCCCGAAGGAGAGCTTCGCCGCCAGTTCCAGACTTCTCTGGCCAAGAAGACACTCTTTGATGTGGACGCTCTGGCTGTCACTGTTCTGATCGTTCTGGCCGTTCTGATCGTTCTGTATTTCATCATGCGCAAGACACGCTTCGGCGTCAGCCTCTACATCGCGGGCGACAACGCTGAGGCCGGCCAGTTCGCCGGCATCGACATCAAGCAGTCCGTCTGGATCACCTATATCCTCTGCGGCGTCTGCTGTGCCGTCGCCGGTCTGTTCCTGGCCTCCAACGCCGGCTCCGCCATCTATTCCCAGGGCGAAGGCCGCGACGTGTTCGCCATTTCCGCCTGCATCATCGGCGGCATCAAAATGGCCGGCGGCAAGGGAACCATGGTGAATCTCCTTCTCGGTATCCTCATCATGCGCGTGATCTCCACCGCCATGGACATGATGCTCATCCCCGCCGCCTGGGTCGATTTCGTCTCCGGCGCGCTACTGATCGTCATCCTGATCATTGACCGCTTCACCGCTGTCAAAAAAGAAGATTGATAAACCGGAAAACCGGAATCAATAAACACAGTCATCAATTAAGAAAGGACGAAAAACATGAAAAGACTGATCTCTCTTCTCCTCGCTCTTGTCATGGTGCTCTGCCTCTGCGCCTGCGGCGGCACCACCGAAGAGGCTGCCGCTCCCGCTGAAGAAGCTGCTGCCCCCGCTGAGGCCGCTCCCGAGGCCGCTGCTCCCGCCGATGGCGAGCCCCTGACCATCGCCGTCTCCACCATCGCTTACTCCATCGCCGTTCTGCCCCAGGTTCTGATCGACAACCTGGAAGCCCTGTGCGACGAAAACGGCTGGAAGTTCGAGATGCTGGCTGCCGAGGGCGACGCTATGCTCCAGGGCGAGCAGATCTCCACCCTGGTCTCCAAGGAGCCCGACTATCTGGTCATCTTCCCCGCCGACCCCACTCTGGCCATCGACTGGTGCCAGGAAGCCTATGACAACGGCGTGCCCACCATCTGCATGCACGTTGACGTTGATGAATCCTGCAAGATCGACGGCACCTGCATCGCTTACTGCGGCATCGACAACAACGCTGTTGCCACCTCCATCTATGAGTACATGGTCGAGCTCAACGGCGCTGACGCTGCTATGAACATCGTCGAGATCGGCGGCGTTCCCGTTCAGGCTGACTACATTGTCCGCACCGGCACCTTCAACGACTCCATCGCCGGCACCGGCTACACCCAGCTGGGCGACATCGCTTGGGCTTACTCCTCCCGCGCCGATGCTCAGACCTACATGGAGCAGTTCATCGGTTCCTACGGCGACCAGATCGACATCCTTGTCGGCTTTGACGACGACCTGACCATGGGCGGCGTGAACGCTCTGCAGGAAGCCGGCATGACCGACGTTCAGGTCTACTCCATCACCGGCCAGAAGGAAGCCATGCAGGCCATCCAGGACGGCAAGATGACCATGACCGTCTTCACTCCCACCGCTGCCATCGCTCAGAAGGTCGTTGACGTTATCAACGCTGTCGAGGCTGGCGAGACTGTTGAGTACTATCAGTACATCGACGCTCCCATCGTGGACGCTTCCAACGTTGCTGAGTACGCTCCTCAGGCTGAGTTCTAATTTCAGAATTCCCACAAACCGACTCCCCGTCCGATCGGACGGGGAGTTTTTTAAAAAAGATTCGCAAAACCGAAAAAAAGGTATTGACATTTCCTCCGTTCTGCGGTAATATAGTCAAGCTGAAACAAACGAATACGGACGATTGGCGCAGCTGGTAGCGCATCCGCTTGACGTGCGGGAGGTCACAAGTTCGAGTCTTGTATCGTCCACCATCTTAAAGCCCTTGAAACGACTGAGTTTCGAGGGTTTTTTGTTGTCAAAAATGTCGAGTACCCTACACCGTCTTCCTTCCCTGTCATTTTTGAAAAATTGGCATGAAAATGCACCCGGCTTTCGCCGGGTGCTAAATAATTTGACAGGTGCGCAGTTTTGTGAGAGGGTGCTGTTGATAGCCGTGACGGGACTCATCCTCGCGATTTTAAACAAGAAGTAACATCTACCGGCTCATCGCACTGAGCCGGTAGATGAACCCAAGGTCAAAACAAACGCGGGCGAGCAATTTAAATATGCGTGGTGCGAATGCGCAGATAAGATAACCAGATCGAACTCCGCCTTAAAGCTAGAGTCACTTCGTCATTGCCCCAGGAAGGACGATGCGTCGTATATTCGGATTTCATTGGTACGTAGCCCGTAATACTTGTCATCGTTGTTTGGGAATTCGATTAGATCGCTTCTACTCAACAAATGATCCATACCCCATCTTTCGGCCATTCGATCTACAAAATCAGGATATTTCTTGCTGAGTTTTTCCTCATGCTCATATGACAATCTGTCTGCAACAATCCTCTTATGCAAACCTTGTTTCCCGATACTAGCATAATGTTGTTCCTCAAGCAATTCTAACCGAATCCTGATTGCGGTTTCATGCTCAATTATCCAGAATGGGTCAACCCCTTTGGCCCGAAGGATTTTTTCGATATAATATCGAAACCTATCCTCTTCGTCGTCCCCTGTTCTTATGTTACCATGTGCGGCTTTAATGTCACTTGCAAGACCATTAGCTGCGAGTAGCAGATGTTTTGCGTGTTTTATTCGTCCGTCGTAGTAAGTCTTACCGTTTTTCACCCACGCTTGACACTCCTTCTTACTATTAACAACACCAAATAGCCACTTCGTATAATCATCTTCCGGATCTAGGTATTTAGAGAGACTCTTTACGATATCGGGCCAATTTTTTGTGTACCTGACAAAATGCCAAACGTCAGCTTCAATCTTATCATTGGTATGCTTCGAAATCCATTCTTCCTTTGGTGAATAGAAAACCTTCCACGCTCTTTCGCGGAAACTGCCACTCCCGCTCTCCCGAGCAAGGACTCCGCCTCCCGCAAACACCCACAACAAGCTACTAAGAACACCCATACTCACACCTCCAATTTACACCATTTTACTCCACCTACCACGAATTATCAACACCCGTTAGATAGGACGGCCTCATTACCTGCCGTCATTTTTGTTTGTTGAAAAACCGCCGCGCAAACGCACGGCGGTTTTTCTGTTATGCTCGCTGTATTTGGTTCTCCACACGCTGGATGATATTTACGATCGGAAGGATTAGCGTGCCGCAGACAAAATTGCTGATGCCGTGCACACAGTCCCACGGAAGGCCCGCAAGGACCCAGGCAATCATTCCCTGAAAGTCCAGTCCGAAAAACAACGCCTGAGCCGGCGCATAGAGCGTTCCATAAAGGAACCCATGAGCCGCGCAGACAGACATATACACGATCGGGCGGATTTTCTTTGGCATGTTTTGAGGCAGGAGCATGACCGCGCCCCACAGTACCGTCCACAGATAAAGATGCGGTATCCACCATGTGGCAAACCCCGCAAACAGGCCGGCCAGAAAAACGAACGTATAAATGGGATACAGGGCCTTTTTCCGATAGACGACCGTCAGCGCCACGGTGAGCACACCCAGCAGATGAATATTCGGCGCTGCCTCCATGAGAAGTTTGGAGGCATACATAAGCGCGCCAAACATCCCAAACACCGCGATCTCTTTTGCACTGAGCTTCATTTTTCCACCTTCATGGAATATGTGACGCCTGCTTCCACATCGGTGGTATCCACGCCAGACATGGCATATTCCCCGTTGATATAGAAGGCCCAATAGGTGCCATTCACCTCATAATCCGCGGTAATGCCGTTGACCGACTTGACATACAGGCCAAAATCCCCGGCCTCACCGGCAAGGATCCCGGTGTCCAGCAGCGCCTCCCCGACGGTTTCCCTGTCGGTCCGCACTTCAAAGATGGATTCCTTTCCCTCCCCGTCGGTGACGGTGAAGATGAAGGACACGGCGCCTTCCCCCAGAACCGAGCCACTCTCATAAGAAGCGCTCGTTATTTCAGCGGTCTGGGTATTTTTGTCGCTGCAGCCCGTTGCCGTCAGTGCCATAGCCGCAATCAGCACCATGCAAAGGATAAGCGACAGAAGCTTTTTCATCTGTGTCTTCTGCATATTGCATACTCCTTATTAAATTATTCCCTCTCTGACCGGCACTCGCAGTCTTTTGAGCGAGGTTATGGACGCACGGATATTTCGACTCGGCGCGCTGCTTATCCGCCTTCTCAGATCGCTCCAATGGCTTGTCCCGGATTTGCGGCATCCGGTAGGATAAACGGCATTTCTGCGCCTCACGGCGACGGGCTCGTACAGGATTTGCACCTGTTTCCCCATGCGACCACGGAATTATACCATAGATTCTCCAGTCTTACAATCCAGGAAAAAGAGCGCGCGCCAAAAACGACGCACGCTCTTTCGTATTCGATGAGTATCAGACGATATCCATGGCGGCGAACATGCCGTCGCGGGTGGCCTGAAGGATGCGGGCAGGCTTCTTGCAGTCGCCGACGATGGCGGTGCGGGGGCAGACCGTCATGAGCTCATGAAGTTCCTCGCTGGGGCTGCGGAAGCCCAGGGCGTAATAGACATTATCCGCCTCAAAGAACCGCTCGCTTCCGTCGGGAGCCAGGGCCTTGACCCCTTTCTCCGTGACCTCGGTCACGCGGGTAGAGCAGTGAATGTTCATGTTCGCGGGCTTCATGATGCGAATGGCCTCCTTGTGACTCCAGAGAGCGTCGCGGCAGTAGTCATCCAGCATCTCGATAACCTCCACATCGTGGCCGGTATCCCCCAGATGCATGGAGACCTCCACACCCACCAAGCCGCCGCCGATCATCACGCATTTCTTGCCGGGATTCTCCAGATAGGCATTCAGGGCGTATTTGGCGTGCTCATGCAGACCGGGGATGCGGGGCGCCACAGGACGGCCGCCGATGGCCAGAATGACCGCATCGGGATTGAACTGCTCGATGATCTCACGGGTGACGGTAACGCCCAGCTTCACATCCACGCCGGCGCGATATACGCGATTGGCAAGATGATCGCGAAACTTGCGCATATCGTCCTTGTGGCAGTCATAGCCGGTATACCAAAGGGTGCCGCCCAGCTGCTCCCGGTTGTCCATGAGCGTAACGCGGTGGCCGCGCTCCGCAGCCGTCAGGGCCGCATACATGCCGCCGGGGCCGCCGCCCACCACAAGAACCTTCTGTCCCCCGTTCTTCACGCCGGGAGCCCACTGGAGGCGCAGCTGGCGCATGGAGGTAGGGTTAACCGTGCATTCAAAGGGAACGACCTGAACACGTTTGTCCGGATCCGAAGCCAGAGGATTGAAGCAGGAGCAGCGCAGGCAGGGCATGACCTCGTCTTCCTTGCCCATGGCGACCTTGTTTACAAAATCGGGATCCGCCAGCATCTGGCGGCCCATGGCCACAAAATCACATTTGCCGGAGGCGATGGCATTCTCAATGTCCTCGGGGCTGTTGAAGCCGCCCACGGCAGTGACGGGAATGTTTACCGCCTTCTTGATGGCCTCCGCCAGATCCAGATTGCAGCCATGGGGATGATAGATGGAGGAAAACGCCTTGGACTCCACATGGTTGTGATACATGCCGCTGGTCACATGGATGATGTCAACCTTGTCCTGAATGAGCTTGCAGAATTCCACGCAGTCGGACAGTTCCAGACCGCCGGGAACACGCTCGGAACCGGAAACGCGGTACTCGATCAGAAGATCATCCCCGCAGACCTCGTGGATGCGATCCAGCACCATCATGGGGAAGCGGGCGCGGTTTTCGATGCTGCCGCCGTATTTGTCCGTGCGCTTATTGGTCAGAGGAGAAATATACTGGCCCAGAAGCCAGCCGTGGCCTCCATGGAGCATGACCATCTGGAAACCGGCAAGTTTCGCGCCGAGGCAGGCCTGGGCAAAGTTACTGGCCACGTCTTCCATATCCTGCTCCGTCATCTCATCCACACAGATGCCGTCCTCCCGGACACAGGCGGAGGGACCAAAGGGGTTCTTACCGTCCTTGATGGTAGAAGGATGATTCACGGCGCCGATATGATTAAATTCTACCGAGGCAACAGCTCCATGGCGGGAAATGCTCTCCGCCAGGACGAACAGTGCTTCCTGGTGATATACGGACTTGTTCGGCGTGTAGAAATCGATGGAATGATCGTGACGGGAGCTGCGGTCCTCATCAATAAAGCTCTCCGTTACGGTCACGGCACTGACGCCGCCGCGGGCGCGCACTTCATAGCCATGGATGCACTCGGGCGTGGGCGTTCCGCCGGGGAACACAGTGCGGTCCGTGGTCATCGGAGCCGCCATGACGCGGTTTTTAAAGGTGACCCCTTTGATGGTCAGGGGCGCAAACATATGGGGATATTTCATCGACAAAGACCCTCCCTGGTCGTATTTCTTTCTGTCTGCATACTACCATTTGCAGGAGTATTTCACAAGACCGCACAATGAAGTAACCATCTTACCCGGAGGTAACAGGCTGTTTCGCGCTCTTGCCCACATCGGAGAATTGTGATATTATTCCCATATCGGGGAAGGAGTGAGTTCTTATGTCCCTTAACGACCGAGAGTTCGATGTAAAAAAAGACCCCTACAACCATATGATGCACATTCTGTTTTCCCGCTGGAAGCCCTTCATTCTGATGGCCATGATCTTTGATGAGGGAAAAACAAATTTTTCCGATTTTACCGGTCAGCTCCCCATCAGCCACAAGGTACTGACGGAAAATCTGAAGGCAATGGAAAGAGACGGGCTCATTCATCGCACGGTGATCCCGGATTCACCGCCGCGTACGGAATATCGGCTCACGGAAGCAGGACAGGAAATGGTCCCTCTTTTGAGGGCTGTCTATGAAGCGGGCTGGAAGGACATGAATCGCAAAGGGCTCCCCATCGATCCTCTGGGTGAAATGTGGCACGGTTACCGGGAGCGAGATCCCTCTGTTATGTACCGCCCCTACAAAAAGAAAGAACCACGGGACTAAGTTTTCCGCACAAAGATTTGGAGAAAGAGAGAAAAAATTATGGCAGCAATTATCGGCAGTATCAGCGGCTTTATGTATGGAAAGCTTCTGATCATCATGCTCCTGATCGTGGGCCTGTATTTCACTGTTCGCACCGGCCTGATCCAGTTCCGCCTTTTTGGTGAATCCATCCGCCTTGTTTCCGAAAAACCGGACAGCAATGGTTCTGTTTCCTCCTTCAAGGCGTTAATGGTCTCCACCGCCTCCCGCGTGGGCACCGGCAATATCATCGGCGTCTCGGTCGCCATCTGCACCGGCGGCTATGGCGCAGTGTTCTGGATGTGGCTCATTGCTCTCATCGGCGGCGCCTCCGCCTTTGTGGAAAGCACGCTGGCCCAGATCTACAAGAGAAAGGGCAAGAACGGCAGCTACGGCGGTCCTGCTTACTATATTGAAGCAGCCCTTCACAGCCGGCCTCTGGCCATCATTTTCGCCATCTGCCTCGTCCTCACCTACGGCGCAGGCTTTAACATGCTGGCCTCCTATAACCTGCAGTCCACCTTTGCCGTTTTCGATTTCTACAATCCTGATGTCTTCCCCTGGGTCGCCGGCGCCGTGATCGCCCTTCTTGTGTGCTGGTGCCTGATGGGCGGCGGAAAGCGCATCATGTCCGCCACCTCTGCTCTGGTTCCCATCATGGGCGTGATCTATATCCTTGTATCGCTGGTCATCGTCATCATGAATATAAACCTTCTGCCCAATGTCTTTGTTCGCATCTTCACGGACGCTTTTGACTTCCGGGCCATCTTCGGCGGCTTTGCCGGTTCCTGCGTCATGCAGGGCATCAAACGCGGTCTTTACAGCAACGAGGCCGGCATCGGTTCCGCGCCCAATGCGGCCGCCGCCGCCGATGTGAGCCACCCCGCCAAGCAGGGTCTTGTGCAGATGCTGTCCGTCTTCATCGACACACTCCTCATCTGTACCGCTACCGCTTTCATGTGCCTGTGCTCCGGCGTGGAGCCCTCCGCCGAACTCAGCGGCGCTCCCTACGTCCAGTCCGCTATGGCAGAGGCTCTGGGCGGATTCGGCCCCATTTTCATCACTGTCTCCATGGCCCTGTTCGCGTTTACAACGCTCATCGGCAATCTCTATTATGTGGACAACTGCCTTGCCTACATTCTGGGCAAAGAGCCCGGTAAGACTTTTATGACCATTTATCGCATCATTGCTTCCCTGCTCATTTTCGTCGGCGCCGGGCTGAGCATGGGGCTTCTCTGGGATCTGGCAGACGTCCTTATGGGCCTCATGGCCATTATCAACCTGCCGGTCATCTGCATCCTCGGCAAATACGCCCTGCGCGCGCTCAAGGATTACACCGCGCAGCGTGCTGAGGGCAAGAATCCAGTTTTTAAAGCAAAATCCATCGGTCTTCCCACTCCCACCGACTATTGGAACGATTGATAATTTCAAACATTAACGAAAAACCGCCGGTCTGCTGAACTGCAAACCGGCGGTTTCAAGTTTTATTCCCAGGTTTTCCAAATCTCCGGCTGATAGCCAACCGTGGCCTGCTTGCCGTTTCGGACGATCGGAGTGTTGAGAAGTTCGGGATAATCAAAGAGTTTTTCCAGCTTGTCGCTGTCGTAAGCCAGATAGGTGATATCCGGATCACTGCTGAGCGCGGCGATCCCGACAGCGTTTTTCACGCTGTTCAATTCGCCCCGGCTCATGCCGTATTGCAGGATATCCACGAACTGAAATTTGATGCGGCGTTCCTTGAAATATCGCTGAGCCTTTTTGGTGTCAAAGCATTTGCTTTTGCCGAATATCTGTATATTCATCGGTAAGCTCCTGACAATTTCAGACTTCCATGATCACGGGAAGGATCATGGGGCTGCGGCGGGTGGCTTTATAGAGATATCCGTTGAGGTTATTTTTCACTTTCCCCTTGATGCCGGCCCAATCGGTGATGCGCTGGCGCTCGCAGGACTCGATGCTCTCAAAGACAACGCGGCGCATCTCCTCCATGAGCTGAGGATTGTCCTTCACATATACAAAGCCGCGGGTGATGATCTCCGGTTCGGAGATCATGGTACCATCCTGGGCGGACATGGTCATGACCACCACCAACATGCCGTCCTGGGCCAGGTGCTGACGATCCCGAAGGACCACATTCCCAACGCCGCCCTCCACGGTGCCGTCAACCAGCACGCGGCCGGAGGAAACTTTCCCGTTTTTGCGGACAGTTTTGGATGTGAGTTCGATCACATCGCCCAGATCGCCGATGATAATATCCTTGGAGTGCATCCCCATCTCCTTGGCAAGCTCGCCGTGGCGGCAGAGCATGCGGTGTTCGCCGTGGACAGGAATGAAGAATTTGGGCTTCGTGAGCGCCAGCATGGTCTTCTGCTCCTGCTGGCAGGCGTGACCGGAGACATGGATGTCCATGGAGCGGTCATAGATGACCTCCGCGCCCTTGAAAAACAGCTCGTCAATGACCTTGGTGACGGAGCGCTCGTTGCCGGGGATGGCGGTGGCCGAGATGATGACACGGTCTCCCGCGCCGATCTTCACCTGGCGATGCTCGGAAAAGGCCATGCGGTACAGCGCCGACATGCTTTCGCCCTGACTGCCGGTGGTGATGACCACCACCTTGTTGGGGGGCAGAGTGTTGATGCGCGCCATGTCCACAAGGATGTCCTTCGGGACATTCATATAGCCCTCTTCCACGGCCATTTTGATAACGTTTTCCATGCTGCGGCCGGTGATGCCGACTTTGCGCTTGTACTTTTTCGCGCAGTCGATGATCTGCTGGATGCGATGGACGTTGGAGGCGAAGGTGGTGACAATGATGCGCTTGTCGCACCCCCGGAAAAGAGCATCCATGCTCTCCCCCACCTGATGCTCGGAATTGGAATAGCCCGGGCGCTCCACATTGGTGGAATCGGACAGAAGGGCCAGAACGCCCTGCTTGCCCAGTTCCGCAAAACGGCAGAAATCAAACACGCCGCCCTCAATGGGAGTCAGATCGATCTTGAAATCGCCGGTATGAATGACTGTGCCCACAGGGGTAGTGATGGCTACGGCCACACTGTCCGGGATGGAATGGTTCACATGGATCAGCTCGCACTGGAACAGTCCCACCCGGAAGGTATCGCCGGCGGAATGGGTATGGATCTTCACCTTGTCCGCAAGGCCATGCTCCTCCAGCTTCAGCCGCACAAGGCCGGCCGTGAGCCGGGTGGCATAAATGGGGCAGTTGATTTTCCGGAACACATAGGGAATGCCGCCGATATGATCCTCGTGGCCATGGGTCAGGACAAGGCCGCGAATGCGCGACTTGTTCTCAATGAGGTATTCAATGTCGGGGATGACCACATCCACGCCATACATATCCTCATCCGGAAAACCCATGCCGCAATCCACGATCAGAATGTCTTTCCCATATTCATAGACATAAAGGTTCTTGCCGATCTCATTGAGACCGCCAAGAGCCATAATTTTCAGTTTTTGTGCCATTTGATTAAAATTACTCCTTCGTTATGTAGTACAGTACGCACAAACGCGGGCCGGTATGCCCCGCCCGAAAAGATATTACCCGAAATTCGAAAAAAGTATTACATGTCCCGGCGGCCTTCCAGCGCCCGCATAAGAGTTGCATCATCCGTAAACTCCAGATTGGAGCCCACAGGGATGCCATAGGCCAGACGGGTGACACGCACCTCGAAAGGCTTGAGAAGACGCGCAATATACAGGGCCGTGGTGTCGCCCTCGGTATCCGGGTTTGTGGCCATAATGACCTCCGTCACATCGCCCTCCGCCACACGCTTTACAAGCTCCGCAATGCGGATATCGTCCGGTCCCACATGGCTCATGGGCGAGAGAACGCCGTGAAGAACGTGATAAACGCCGCCAAACTCCCGGCTGCGTTCCAGACTCGCCACATCCCGAGCCTCTGCCACCACGCAGATCACGGAATGGTCGCGCCGTTCGTCGGCACAGACGCTGCAGATATCGCCGTCGGTGAGATTCTGGCACACGGGGCAGGTGTGAACACTGCGGCGTGCCTCCAGGATCGTCTCCGCAAAAGCCTCCGCTTCCCCCTCCGGCAGACCAAGAATATGGAAAGCAAGCCGCTGGGCGCTCTTCCGCCCGATGCCGGGCAAAGAGGCAAAACGATCGATCAGCGTTTCAAAGGATACAGGAAAAAAAGCCATGATGGTTGTCTCACTTATTCCGAAGAGTTTCGATCACCGCAGCACGGTCAGGCTTGCCGAACACGGCAGAACCGGCCACCAGAACATTGGCGCCGGCCTCAATGACCAGAGGCGCCGTATCCGGCGCGACACCGCCGTCTACTTCCAGCTCGCATACAGGATTGACGGATTCGATCATTTCCCGAAGGCGGCGGATCTTCGGAAGCTGATCCGCCATAAAGCTCTGACCGCCGAAACCGGGCTCCACCGTCATCACCAGAACCATGTCCAGATCCTTCAGCCAGGGCTCGACCGCCTCCGCAGGCGTGGCAGGCTTTACCGTCAGTCCCACCTTCACACCAAGGGCCTTGGTCCTGGAAATGGCTTCAGAGATATTTTCAGGGGTGTCCGACTCCACATGGAACATGAGAAGGCTCGCGCCGGCTCCGGCAAAGGTCTCGGCATAGCGGAGAGGCTCCGTGATCATCAGATGCACATCCAGAAAGGCATCCGGGAACGCTTTCCGCAAGCTTTTCACCACGGGCACGCCAATGGAGATGTTGGGCACAAACACGCCGTCCATCACATCCACATGGACATAATCGGCGCCCCCGGTGAGGATATCCTGTACTTCCTCCCCCAGACGGGCAAAATCCGCCGAGAGAATAGACGGTGCGATCTTGATCATTGTCATAAAACTCCCTGTCTGCATAATATAGCACAGCCACGCCGCGCGGTGCCGGGCTTTTATATAGGGGAGGATCTCAGGCCTGTGCGCGGGCCGGAGTCCTTCCCCATCGTTTCATAAGAACCTATACGGATAAGAGTATACCATATATTGGGCAAAAGTAGCAAGTAGCCCTTGACGATATTGGTCAATAAGCATTAAAATAACGATGTATGCACATGATAAAATATGACAGGAGGGTTCGCCTATGCAGCCTGTAACGCGCCGCCGGGCCGCGCCGGTATACATCGCCGCCGCAGTCTTTGCGGTCTATGCGCTGATTTTCCCCTTATACAAGCTTTGGCATTTTCTGCTGGCCGCGGCCGTAACAGCCGCCGCCTGGCTGCTGGCGGAAAAGCTCATAAAGCCTGTGGTGGAATACGTCTCCGTCCCGGAACCGGAGCCGGAACCCCCGGTATCCCATGGCGCGGAAGCCGATGCTGTTCTGGCCGAAGCGAAGACTGCCCGGCTGGAAATGGAAGCGCTGGCCGCCGCTATCGGAGACCCCGCCGTCACCGAGAAGATCGAAGCCCTGTGCTCTCTCAGCGACCGCATCGCACAGGACATTCTGGATGATCCGGCAGACACCCGGGAGATACAGAAATTTCAGCGCTACTTCCTCCCCTCCACCATCGGCCTGCTCCACGCTTATGACCGCATGGGCCGTTCCCAGGGAGAAAACGCTGCCAAATCCCGAGAAAAGATCGCCCAAATGCTGGACACGGAGATCCGCGCCTTCCAAAAACAGCTTGATGCCCTGTATAAAAACGACGCCATGGATGTGGATGCCAACATCCGGGTGATGCAGGCGCTTCTGGAGCGGGAAGGTCTTCTGGAGCAGGACGAACTGCACCGCCTTATCCAACAGGCGGAAGAGGCCGGAACCGGCACATAAGAACAAACTCAACACACATACACGACACAATGAAGAAAGGATAACGCAATGGCCGACGAAAAAGAACTGGGTTTCAATCTCACCCTTGACCCCACGCCTGCCCCTGCCATGACCGCCGCCGCGGCGGCCGCAGCCCAGGATATCCCTGTCCTCACCCTCGGAAACGAGCCCCCCGCAGAGCAGGCTCCTGCCGAAGAGGAAAAACCCGAAATTCCCGCAGAGAAGCTGGACATCGACAAGCTCTCCCCCGCCGAGCAAGCCGCCGTCCGGGAGTTTGCAAAAAAAATCGACATCACCGATTCCACCCTGGTGCTGAATTACGGTTCCAACGCTCAGAAGAACATCGCTGATTTCTCGGCCCAGGCACTTGACCAGGTCCGCACCAAGGATCTTGGCGATGTGGGTGATATGCTCACCGGACTGGTCTCAGAGCTGGACGGACTTAACGGCGAGAGCGCCGAAGCCCCGAAAGGCATCAAAAAGATTTTCCATAGCACCAAGCGCAGCATCCGCGATCTGAAAAGCAAATACGACAAGGCCGAGGTAAACGTGGATCGCATCACCGCAGCGCTGGACGAGCACTGGATCACGCTGAATAAAGACATCGTGACCATGGATCAGATGTATGAGCTGAACCAGTCCTACTTCAAGGAACTGACCATGTACATCATCGCCGGCAAGCTGCGCGTCCAGGAGCTCCGTGAGACCGAGCTGCCCGCCCTCATCGCCAAGGCAGAGGAATCCGGTCTGCCGGAGGATGCACAGGCCGCAAACGATTACGCCGCGCTTCTTGGCCGTTTTGAGAAAAAAATCCATGATCTGGAACTGACCCGGATGATCTCCATCCAGATGGGCCCCCAGATCCGTCTCATCCAGAACAACGACGCCCTTATGGCCGAAAAGATCCAGACAGCCATTGTGAACACCATCCCCCTGTGGAAGAGCCAGATGGTCATCGCCATGAGCCTCTATCACTCTCAGCAGGCCATGGAGGCCACACACAGCGTCAGCGAAGTGACCAACGAGCTGCTGAAAAAGAACGCTGCTGCGCTTCACGCCGGTTCCGTGGCCGTTGCACAGGAGGCCGAGCGCGGTATCGTAGATCTCGAGACGCTGACACTGACCAATCAGGAACTCATCGCCACATTGGAAGAGGTTCGCAAGGTACAGGACGATGGCCGCGCCCGCCGGGCTCAGGCCGAATTGGAATTGGGTCGCTTGGAAGGCGAGCTGAAGCAAAAGCTTCTGGAGATGAAAGGCTGAGTATCCTCAGGCTTCCAAAAAGAAAGGTGATATTCCTTGAAAACTCTGCAAAACCGAAAATTCGCCGTCTTGATATTTATCATCATCGTCTTGGTATTTACGCTCATCGGCAGCCATCGCAGTCTCTCCAAAGCCTGCAACCAGGTCGAGGTGGCATTTTTTGACAAAACCATAGACATCGGACAGTCCCGGCGCACATGCCCCGCCGAACAGCTGAATCTCGCCGTAAGTTACGCGAACCGCCTCCTGTCCATCGCAAAAGATGATGTGTCTGACGATGTCTATAACACCATACTGGAAAGCCGAAAGGCACTTCTGGTGGCATTGGAAGACCGGGACATTTCCGATGCATACGCTGCTCAGAACGAGCTTGCGCTGGCCATTTCCGCGCTGGACGGTCTTACGGTCACAAATAACTACGATGAATACGACACCGTGAGAAGCGATCTGTTCAGCGCATTGGAGCTCGCCGGAGAAGCCGGTTACAACGAATATGTGGATCAGTTTCAGCAGTCCACAATCGACCGCTTCCCCACCAACATTCTGGCTGCACTCACCGGCGTGGATATGCCGGAGAAATACGAATGAGGTAATTTCATGAAAACAAAGCGAATCCTTACATCCATGCTTCTGCTCACCCTGCTTCTGACCATTCCGGCCTTTGCCATCGAGCTGGAAGCAGGCACCGGCGAAGCGTTCTATGTCCAGGACACGGCGAATGTACTTTCCGCCGAAACCGAGGCGCAGATCGTTTCCTATAACGAAACACTGGAATCTCAGTGCAATAACGCCCAGCTGGTAGTCGTTACCGTAAGCTATCTGGACGAAGACTCTGACGTTGCCGCCCTGCAGCTGATGAACGATTGGGGCGTGGGCAGCGCCGAGGACTCCAATGGCATGCTTCTGCTTCTGGTTGCCAACGAATACCGGGGCTGGCTGGCCACCGGCGATGGCATCGACAGCGTATTCACTGATAAAACAGCCGATGAATATCTGAATGAATACTTCTGGAATTACATCGACAACAACCAGTACGATAAAGGCGTTCTTTCCCTTTGTTCCGCACTTTATGACTGGTATATCGATTATTACAACACATCCAATACCGCTGCATATGCCCCTTCTGACAACAGCAGACCCGCAGAGCCCTATGCATATGAATACGAATACCACGCGGAAGGCGGTTCCGGCTTTGGCGGTATCCTGTTTTTCATACTCATTTTTGTCCTTATATGGATATTGAGCTCACTCAGCCATTACCGTCATATGCGCGGCTGGGGTTATACCGGTGCTTTCTGGCCCTTGCTTTGGTTCGGCGGCCCCCGTCTTTATAGAACCTGGCATCATCGTCACATCGGTCATCACCCTCATCACGGCGGCCCCGGTCATGGCCCGGGACACAGCCCAGGCCCCGGCCCCGGATACGGCGGCGGTTTTGGCGGCAGTCACCGCGGCGGCGGCTTTGGCGGTCACAGCAGCGGTGGCGGTGCCGGCCGTTCCGGCGGCGGTTTTGGCGGCGGCCCGCGCGGCGGCGGTGGCGGTGGCCACGGCGGCGGCGGTGGCGGCGGCAGACGCTGACCCCTTACCACACTTCTTTATATGCAAAACGCACGACGTTCTGTCGTGCGTTTTCTTTATGGCATCATTTCATATTCAAAAGGATGACCAGGCATTGAATAACTATATCCATAGTTTTCCGTCTGATATCCATAATAATCATAGCCTGGCGCCGTGTAGTAATAGGCGTTATATCCGCCGAAAAGGATGCTCAGAATGAGACGCACAAGCAATATCGTGACAAAAACAGCCAGCATCATGCCGATAGGACTTGCTTTCGGCTTCCGATAATACTGTGCATAACTATGCGCTGCATTCCAGTAGGCCGCATAAGGTTCACGGTAGGTGCCATAGGGATTGTTCTGATATCCCTCATCCTGCTGCCAGGTTTCCCCGCGCTGGCGCATGGTTTTGATCCGGTCGTATGCCTGATTGATCTCTCCCATGCGGCGGGCGGCCGCTTCGTTTCCCGGATTCAGATCCGGATGATATTTCTTCGCAAGGCTTTTATAGGCCTTGGCGATTTCTTCATCCGTAGCCCCGGGCTTAACGCCCAATGTATCGTATGGGTTCATGACTTGCGTTCAAAGCGGTTGCCGCACTTCCGGCAGGTAAGAAGAATTTTTCCCTTCCCCTTCGGCACGCGAAGCAGTGTACGGCAGGAGGGGCACCGGAAGAATTTATAGTCTTTCCGCTGAATCCAGCGATCTTTCAGGGAGCGGAACCAGGCAAAAAATGCTCTCTCCTTTTTGAGATACCATGCATTTTCCTTCTGGCGTTTATATATGTCCTTGGAAAGTATGCGATAGTAGCAATATACCAGAGAAACAATACTCAAGAGGGAGAATATCGACTGAATAACACCGTTAAAAAACCAGGATAGAACGATGAGCGTCAGGGTCAGGATCAGAAGGAAGCGGGAAAACTGGTCCGTGCCGCAGCGACCATACATAAACTGCGCGACTTTTTCTTTGAATTTCATT
Organism: uncultured Oscillospiraceae bacterium; assembly: GCA_964592685.1. GTDB lineage: Bacteria > Bacillota > Clostridia > Oscillospirales > Oscillospiraceae > CAJOIG01. The sequence goes on from CAZQFN010000001.1 coordinate 60,735, forward strand.
GGATCACCTGCAATTTGCTTATTTATACGCTTTAAGAATATACCAGTTTCACCGTTTTGTGTTGAACAAACTGTGAATACATATCTCACTCTTACATTATAATGTATGGATTCGGCCCATCCTTTGATAGCAGGGGCCTTTTTGTATCAATTGAATAAGGAAAGATCTTTACTTTTGCCGTTCTCACCCTTCGGGCAAAAGCATCAACAGGTTCTCAGCCCACAGCCGCAAATGTGGCATAGTCCATAGCTCCAAACTGAGTCACGAACATTTCAAACGGAAACGCATTCACATCCGCTCCAAAGCCAACGCTTTCAAGTTCCGCCAGCGCCATTGCCCGGGCGCTGTCATCGAAGGTGCCGTCTCCGACGCCGGAATAACCGGTCATATACTCCGAAAGATATACCTCATAGGCATTATACTGCCCTTCCGTGGCAGGCTGATCCGTGGCCGCAAGGACATTCTGCTGGTTTTCGGTGCCATCCGTGGCCGGGACGGACTCTGCCAACTCTTCCACTGCCGCAGCTTCCTCGATCACGTCAGCTGCCACGGTCGTCTCAGGTTCCACAGAAGCAGCAGGTTCTTCGGATGCAGCCGCTTCATCGATGGTAGCTTCCGTCTCCGCCGACGAAGCCCCTGCAATAAGCACGCCAAAGAAAGACGTGACATCCGCCGTAATACTGGCCACATCCGTCTCTTCATTATAGCTCAATTCCAGATCAAAGGCGGCCAGAAGCTCGCCGATCTGAAACATGTATGTATTACCGTCCACCAGCGCTGTTACAGGTACCACGGCATAATCCGTACCATTAATGCGGACGGTCACATCGAAACTGGTCTGCACAGGAGCTGTTTCCTCCGCAGAAGCTTCGCCGGAAGCATCCTTATTCTCGGACTCCTCCTCAGGCTCACCGGAAGCGTCCTTGTTCTCAGACTTCTCCTCAGGCTCGCCGGAAGCGTCCTTGTTCTCAGACTTTTCCTCGGGCTCGCCGGAAGCGTCCTTGTTCTCAGACTTTTCCTCGGGCTCGCCGGAAGCATCCTTGTTCTCAGACTTTTCCTCGGGCTCGCCGGAAGCGTCCTTGTTCTCAGACTTTTCCTCGGGCTCGCCGGAAGCATCCTTGTTCTCGGACTTTTCCTCGGGCTCGCCGGAAGCGTCCTTGTTCTCGGACTTTTCCTCAGGCTCGCCGGAAGCATTCTCTTCTTCTTCGCAGAGGACTGCCTTGAGATCCGCAAGCTTAACATACTCTTCGCCATTAAAAGTATACACAGGAACGGTATACTCAACGCCCTCATACACAAAGGTTATGGTCTCAGCAGAGGTCTCTCCGGAAGCGCCAGACTCTGCAGCATTCACAACAGGCTCCGCAGAAGCTTCCCCGGAGGGTTCGCCGGAAGCATACGCACCTACCGCAAGCAGCAGGCACAAAGCCATAAGGACCGGGATGATTTTAATGAACTTTTTCATGGGTGAGTCTTTCCTTTCATAATCCGCAACGTTGTGGCATAATCTGATTTAACCAAATTATGTCAATCATACAGAACTTATTATATTATATAGACTGTCACTTGTAAAGAGAAAACAAGAGCCTCATAACAGGAAATTTATCACTCTGGGGAAACACTCATGTTTTCCATGGCCAATTATCAAAAGCAAAAGCGTTACATTTCGGCAACAAACTCGGTTGCCATAAAAAGATTACACATAGTAATCCGTCATTCTGCACAAAAAAATTCCTACCAAATTACTACCGGAACTTTTCATGTTGAATTATGACTTAAATTGTATTAATATATCCCTCGTCAATATGACAACAATTAAAAAAAGGAGAAAAGACCCAATGAAGAAGACCAGCAAGATTCTGTCCCTGGTACTGGCTCTGTGCATGGTGCTTTCCCTGAGCGCATTCGCCTCTGGTGAGCCCTCCGCCGAGCCCGCAGCTGCTGCAGCTACCGTTGCCGCTCCTGCGACCACCAACAGCTCTGATGTGGCCGACATGACCGCTTCCGAGTATGCTTACATCACCAACTACACCAACCGTGACAACACCGGTGAGATCTACATCGGCAACGACGTCACCGGCTCCGCTGAAATCGTTCTCGACGATACCGTTACCGGCGCTGCTTACACCGCTGTGTACGCTCACGGTGCTGACGCTGTCGCCAACGTCACCGGCGTCCTGGTTGCCACCGACGACACCGCCGGCGAGTACGCCAGCGACTTCAACGGCCAGGGCTCCATCCTCGTTGCCAACGACGGTGCTACCATCAATGTTAACGACATGGAGATCTACACCGACGGCTTCGAGCGTTCCGCTATGATCGTTGCCGA
>CAZQFN010000002.1:0-43741 GCA_964592685.1 uncultured Oscillospiraceae bacterium
AGGGCGGCATGCAGATCGTTGAGGCCGAGGTCCCCATGGCAGAGATGACCACCTATGCCATCGACCTGCGCTCCATGACCCAGGGCCGCGGTTCCTTCACCCTGGAGTTCATCCGCTACGACGAAGTCCCCGCCAACGTTCAGCAGAAAGTCATCGAGGAAGCCAAGGCCCTGGCCGAGGAATAATTCTCAATATCAAAAATCCACAAGGGGGAGCAATTGCTTCCCCTTGATTTTCTAAGGGAGGTCATACCCTGTGAACAGCCGCTCCCGCAACTTCTTTTATTCACTTTGGACCATCGCGATCTATATCGCCATTCTCCTGGCAATTTTCACCGTGCTTTTCGTCTCCTGCCAGAAGGCTCCGGAGACCGCCGAAGAAGCTCAGACAGACGTTCTTGAAGAGACTCTCGGCGAAGCAGAGACCGAACCCGTGGTGGAAACGCCTCCCAGGGCCAGCACCCTTTTGGCGCAGACCGAAGATCAGGGCGCGGTATACCTGGAGAAGATCATCTTCCTGGGCGACAGCAACACCTATATGCTGGCCGAAACCGGCGCTTTGCCCAAGCGGCAGGTCTGGTCCACGGAAAATGGCACCTTAAACCTGACGGATTATAGTTCTTCCTACATCCTCTATACCGACGCCAGCGGTTCCACGCAGGAAATGCTTATCTATAATGCCGCCGCCATCCACCAGCCTGCCTATCTGGTCATCAACATTGGTCTGAACGGCCTTACCTATCTCACCGAGGACGAGTTCAAGCAGGCCTATACCGAGCTGATCACCACCATCCAGACCGCAAGCCCCAACACAAAGATCATGTGCCAGTCCATCCTCCCGGTGATAGACACTATGTCCGGGGATGTGCAGAACAGCCGGATCGAACGGGCCAACAACTGGATTCTGGAAGTGGCAGAATCCACCGGCACCCGGTATCTCAACGCCGCTGAGCTTCTCATGGATGACACGGAAGATCTCCGTTCGGAATATGCCGCTGCAGACGGCGTCCTCCTGTCCGAGCCAGGCTGTCAGGCCGTTCTATATTACGTGCGTCACCACGGCTATCAATAATCAAAAAGCTTGCATGACAGAACCGTCATGCAAGCTTTCTCATTATTCGTCCTCCCTGCATAGAATAAGCACAGGAGGACGATATATGGACGAGAACATCTATGCCTACGACCGGGAGACACTGGCCTGTCTCGCCGGCTTTGAAAATCTGTGGCAGCGGATAACCGTCGGAAGCTCTGCCGCACCGCGGTTCACGGAGGAGGAAGCATTGCGCCGCTTCATCCGGGATGAGCATTCCGCCGCCGGATGCTATGCCGCGCTTGCTCACTGCTTTTCCCAACCCGGACGCACGCTTCTCACCGCACACTGCGCAGACGCCAGACGGCGGGCCCGCCGTCTGCAGGCCGAATACTTCATCCGAACCGGTCAGCGCTGCACGGAAAACGACACAATTTCTACCGAAGCGGGAAAGCTGGAAGCTCTGCGCAGAGCGCTGCAGTCGGAACAGGCCCGCTCCAAAGCCTACGCCAACGCAGCCGAAAACACCACCTGTCCCGTTCTGCGGGAACTTTATAACAGTTTTTCCGTAGAAACAGCTAATCGGGCCAGCGCCCTCCGGGCGCTGCTGCTCCGCTGTTTCTGACAAAAAGCTCCCGTTCCGAAGAACGGGAGCTTTAATACTTTCTTACTTGGAGTTAAAAATCTTGAAAATGCTGTCGAAGGGGTCTTCCTCCTCACCGGCAGCAGGCGCGGCCTTTGCGGCCTCGGAAGCCTTCTCAGCAGCCTGAGAGAAGAGGTTTTCCTTCTTATCCTCCACAGGAGCGGAGGCCGCAGCAGCGGTCGCCGTGGTGGTGTTCACAGCCTTGGCCGTGGGGGTATCCTCGTCGAAGCCGGTGGCGATGACGATCACGCGGATCTCATCCTCCATGGAATTGTCAAAGCTGGCACCAAAAATGATGTTGGCATCGGGATGAGCGGCAGCCTGAACCAAGTTGGCGGCAGTCTCAACATCCTCAAGACCCATGTCCTCAGAGCCGGTGATATTCACCAGAACACCGCGGGCACCGTTAATGGAAGTCTCCATCAGGGGGCTGGAAATGGCCATGAGAGCCGCATCCTCTGCCTTGCCCTTGCCGACCGCATGGCCCACGCCCATGTGGGCGAATCCGGCGCCGCGCATGATGGTGCAGACGTCCGCAAAGTCAAGATTGATGAAACCGGTGTTCTTGATAAGACCGGAGATACTGGTAACAGCCTGATACAGAACCTCATCGGCGATCTCAAACGCATTGGCGAAGGTGACCTTCTGGTCGGTGGCATACTTCAGGCGGTCATTGGGGATAACCAGCAGACTGTCCACCCGACCCAGCAGCTCTTCAATGCCGTTCATGGCCTGGGTCATGCGCTTTTTGCCCTCAAAGCCGAAAGGCTTGGTGACAACGCCGACGGTCAGACTGCCGGCCTCGCGGGCGATATCCGCCACCACGGGAGCCGCACCGGTGCCGGTGCCGCCGCCCATACCGGCGGTGATAAAGACCATGTCGGTGCCTTCCAGAGCCTTGGCAACTTCGTTGCGGCTCTCCTCGGCAGCCTTCTCACCCACATTGGGGTTGCTGCCGGCGCCCTGACCATGGGTCAGCTTTTCGCCGATCTGGATCTTCTGATCGGCCGTCGACATAGAAAGGGCCTGCTTGTCCGTATTCACAGCAATAAACTCCACGCCGTTGGTGCCGGAGGTTACCATTCTGTTCACAACGTTTCCACCGGCGCCGCCGATGCCGACCACTTTCAGGGTCACAACATTCTCGGGGCCAGTCTCAACATTATTCGTAGCCATTTTATTAGCCTCCCTGTATTTGATGGGACATACCTGTCCAATGTATCCATAAATTACATATGTTACATTTTATTACGAAATTGCGGGCAGGTCAATAGTTTCTTTTAAAATATTATGTCAATTCATAAGAAACCATACTTTTTCAGTCCGGGCTCACATGCACAGCCGTACCTTCAGACAGATCCACCGTGCCCATAAGGCTGGAGTCCATCTGCTGGATGGCGCTGAGGAGCATCCGCAGCTTGTATTCCGTGTTCTCATTGGGTCCCATCTTCACCGTAAACCGGTCCAGATATTCAAACGTTGGGTTAGCGGCGTTCTGGATGTCGATCTCCCGCACATCCTCCGTCATGCCGAACCCATCCATGCACTGGAGAAGTTCCTGAACATACGTCATCTTCAGAGCCTCCTCGCCCTCGGTCGTCATGATCTCACCGGCGCTCACATTGGTGGGCGTAAGGTTCTTTACATGGATGAGCCCCTGGATTTCCTCCGCCGTTCCGCTTCCCAGCATCTTGCATCCGCCGGTCATCATCCAGGTCTGCCCCTCCCAGTCCACATAGGCCAGAGCGCGGCTTTCTTCCACGTTTATGATGATGGTGCTGGGCAGGATGCGTTCCACACTGGCCTCTTCCACGAAGGGCTTGCGGCTGAAAATACTGCTGGCCGCCGAAGAACGGTTGATAAAGAACAGGTTATCGCCAATGTCGATGCCGGAAGCATCCACGATCTCCTCCTGCGTGTAGCTTTCCGCCCCGCGGACTTCAATGGTCTGCACGCGAAAAAAAACGCCAAGAGCAAACACGATCGCCAGACAGACAAGCAAAAATGATATGGGCGCCACCAGAGAGTTTTTCTTCTTTTTCCGCCTTGGGGCACCGTATCGGTCATATTTAGGCACTGCTCCGCACCTCCATTCTCAGATTTTTCAATACGTTTTCAATCATTCCCCGTCAGACCTTCCCCGCCAGTTCCAGCACGATGGATACGATCCGGTCTGTCGCGTCTCTCATTCCAAGACGCCGGGAATTTGCGTGCATCCGGCTCGCGGCGGAAGCATCCCGCAGCAAAGCGTTCACGATGTCATGCAACTCACTGCCGGTGAATTCGCCTTCCTTGAGCATACGGGCTGCACCGGCATTTTCAAGCACACCAGCATTTTTGGTCTGGTGGTCATTCACTACATTTGGGCTTGGCACGATCACCGCAGGCTTTCCCAGATAGGTCAGCTCGCTCATGGTGGACGCGCCTGCCCGGCATATGATCACGTCCGCCGCGGACATGACCTTGGGCATATCATAGACATATTCCCGCACATCGATACGCCCATCTGTCAGTCCCTGGGCGGCCAGATTGCGTTTTACTTCGTCATAATACTGTTTGCCCGTGGCATAAATGAGCCGAAAGGCCGGCCGGGGACCCATTTTGCGGATAAACTCCTCCATGACGCCATTCATATACTTCGCGCCCAGAGATCCAAAAGCCGCCAGCACAATGGGCTCCTGACTGTCAAACCCAAGCTCACGCCGATCTCGTTCCCGGTCCGCGCCGCGGAACCCCGCACGCACCGGAGTCCCGGTGACCTCCACCTTATCGGGATCGCGATAGTGGCTCCGGCTTTCTTCAAAGCCCACCAAAATACGGTCCACACTTTTTTCAAGAAGTTTCGTTGTCAGTCCCGGCACTGCATTGGATTCATGCACCGCCGTGGGGATGCCCATGTTCGCAGCCGCTTTCAGAACCGGATAGCACACATAGCCGCCCGTTCCCACCGCCACATCGGGCTTGAACTCCCGCAGCAGCTTTTTCGCCCGCATCTGAGAAGAAATGACACGGCCGACCGTTTTCACATTTTCCACCAGCATTTTTGGCCTCAGACTGCGGCGAAAGCCAGAAATCCGCACGGTCTCCAGCGCGAAGCCTTCCCGGGGGACCAGTTCCGTCTCCATGTGGCCCTCAGACCCCACAAACAGGATCTCCGCATCCGGGATCAGTTCCCGGATACGACCGGCAACGCCCAGGGCGGGATTGATATGTCCGGCGGTGCCGCCGCAGGTAAATACGATCTTCATGCTAACACTTCTCCGGGATATCCCTGGAAAGGGAGAGTATGATGCCGATCTCCGCCATCTGCAGGAGAAGGGCCGTGCCGCCGTAGCTGAACAGCGGGAGAGAAATGCCCGTACTGGGCAGAAGATTGGTGACCACGCAAATATTCAGAATGACCTGCAGCGCCAGCAGGCTTGTGATACCGGCACCCAGAAGGCAGCTGTACCGGTCACGGGCGTGTATAGCAAGCCAATAGCCCCGAACGACAAGAAGGGCAAACAGCACCAGGATCAGCACCGCACCAATGAAACCAAGTTCCTCGCAGACCACCGCGAAAATATAGTCATTGTGCTCCTCGGGAAGATAGAGATACTTCTGCCGGGAGTTGCCGATTCCCTGGCCCAGAAGACCTCCGGAGCCGATGGCATACAGGGACTGGACCACCTGATATCCGGTATCGGAGGGATCGGAGAACGGATTGAGCCAGGCGCCGATGCGGTCCCGGACATAGCCAAACAGAAGATAGGCCAGCCCCAGCAGAGCCGCGACCGTCAGACCGCCGCCGATAAACCACTTTATGTGGGCGCCACCCAGAAACAGCATGATAATGGTCAGAGCCAGAATGATCACGGTAGCCGAGATATGCGGCTCCAGCACCAGGAGAATGACCACCGTTCCCGCAACCATGAGATAGGGCATAAGGCCACGGAATGTGGACAGGTCGTCCTTGCCCCGGCTCAGCCGGGCAGCAAAATAAAGGATCAGGCCGATCTTCGCAAGCTCCGAGGGCTGGAACGTTGTGAATCCAAGATCGATCCAGCGACGGGAGCCGCCGCCGATAACACCGATGGGGATGACCAGAAGCAGCAGCACCAGAGAGACTGCCAGCACCGCCGTGGACATCCGGCGGTAAAACTCCATGGGGAACCGGGAACACAGAAACATAACGCCCACACCGCACAGAGCAAACAGCGTCTGCCGCACAAAGTAATAGGTGGCATTCCCCTCCATGGTGTAATACGCACTGGCAAAGCTGGCCGAAAGGACCATGATAACACCGATGGCCAGAAGCAGCAGCGCCAGCACCGCAAAAGGCAGATCGATGGAACCTCGCTCGATGGTGTCATCGTAGCGGTAATCCGCCAGGCGGGTATTTTCATAGCTTACAACATTTTTACGCTCATCTCCCATGGCACATCACGCTCCTTTCCATGGGATTTTTCATCTTGCGCAGTGGATAATGGTTCAAATGGAATAGCGGCCCACACAGCCGATGAAGGCAATCACCGAGAACACGGCAGAGATGGCCGTAAAGAGAGCCACGATCTGCTTTTCCGTCCATTTGTGGCCCGTCCAGCCGCCCATTTCCAGATGATGGTGGAACGGCGCCATTTTGAAGACGCGCTTCCCGTGGGAGAGCTTAAAATAGCCGACCTGGATAATGTCCGAAAGAGCCTCGATGATGTATATGATGCCCAGAGGAACCAGAATGAGAGGCATATCCAGCGCGAAGGCCATGCCGCAAACCGCGCCGCCCAGAAACAGACTACCGGTATCACCCATGAAGCACTTGGCAGGATAGAAGTTATACAGCAGGAAGCCGAACATGGCGCCGGTGAGACCGGCAGCAAAGATGGCCAGAGAGGAAAAGCCCGCTCCCCAGGCAAAAGCCACCGCCGTATAGCACACGAAGACGGGAATGGTGACACAGGTGGCAAGGCCGTCCAGTCCATCGGTGAGATTCACGGAGTTCACCGTTCCCACAATGATGAATGCTGCCAGCACAAAATACAGCCACTCCGGCAGAGGGATCGTCACATGCCAGAAGGGGATATAGAGATTGGGCGTCAGATATCCCTCCAGGCGAAGGAGATACAGCAGAGCCACCGCCACCGCCACCTGCAAAAGGAACTTTGCTTTGGCGGAAAGACCCAGATTCTGCTTTTTCCGCAGCTTTTCATAGTCGTCCAAAAAGCCGATGGCACCATAGACCAGAGAAAACAGCAGCACAAACAGGGCTCCCAGCTCACCCTCCCGCAAGCAGGAGAATCCCACCGTAAACACCACCACAATAACACCGGCAATAAAGATTATGCCGCCCATGGTGGGCGTGCCGGCCTTGGTCATGTGCCAGTTGGGGCCGATCTCCTTGATGGCCTGCCCGGCCTTGATCTTACGAAGCCAGGGAACGTAATAACGGCCTACCAGCGCGGCCACTGCCAGCGCGATCAGAAAGGCCAGTATCAGCTTCACGGTCATTGGGTCTTCCTCCCACTTTTCTGTAAATGTTCTGCCACGATCACCCGTTCATCCATAGGATGCTTTTCGCCGCATATTTCCTGATAGGTTTCGTGGCCCTTCCCTGCCAGGACGATCACATCCCCGGGCTCGTGATGATCGATGGCCCAGGCAATGGCCTCCCGTCGGTCGGGAATAATTTCCACCGCCGCCCCTTCCGGAACGCCTGCAGCGATGTCACGGATGATGGCCAACGGGTCTTCTGTGCGGGGATTGTCGCTGGTTATGATGGCCAGATCGGCATTCTCCGCACCAATGCGGCCCATGATGGGACGCTTTGTGCCATCCCGGTCGCCGCCGCAGCCAAACAGCGCCACCAGCCGTCCGGCGCTTACAGCCCGCATGGTCTGCAGGACCTTTTCCAACGCGTCCGGCGTGTGTGCATAGTCAATGATAATGGTGAAATCCTCCGGTGTCGGAACCACTTCCACCCGGCCCTTCACCCCGGAACAGCGGCCCAGCGCCTCCGCGGCTTTCCGAAGGGGTATATCCAGCATAAGCCCTGCAGCCAGAACGGTCAAGGCATTATCCACAGAGAATTTCCCAGGGATGGCCAGTCTCACCGGAACCCGTTCATCCTCATAGCACGCCGTAAAGCTCACACCCCCGGCTGTAAGCAAAACCTCCTCGGCCCGAAGCGCCGCTTCCTTCCCACTTCCGGAGAACGTCATCAAAGGACAGGCCGCGCGCTCCGCCATAAAGCCACTCCAGGGGTCGTCCGCATTCAGGGCGCCCCGACGGCTCGCAGAGAAGATCATCGCCTTGGCCGCGGCATAATTCTCCATGGTCTCATGGAAATCCAGATGATCCTGGGTCAGATTGGTGAACAGTCCCGCCCGGAACTCAATGCCTGCCACCCGATCCAGCACCAGCGCATGAGAGGACACCTCCATCACGGCGTAAGTGCATCCGGCCTCCACCATCTGCCCCAGAAGCTTTTGCACCTCATAGGACTCCGGCGTGGTGCGTTCCGTGGGAACTTCCTCGTCCCCGATCCAGTTGGAGATGGTGCCGATCAGCCCCACCTTTACCCCCAGACAATCCTCCAGCATATGCTTGATGAGCATGGTGGAGCTTGTTTTTCCGTTGGTGCCGGTAACGCCGACCATCTTCAGCTTTTCTGCCGGATGGCCGAACCGGGCCGCCGACACCGACGCCAGCCCCCGGCGGGTATCCTCCACCAGAACATAGGGCACATCCGTTTCCGGAACGCGGCTGCAAAGCACGGCCGCAGCGCCTTTTTCCGCCGCCATGGGGACAAACCGATGGCCGTCCGACTTAAAGCCTTCTACGGCAACGAACAGATCCCCCGCCTCCACACTGCGGGAATCATAGCGTATTTCCCTGATCTCCGTTTCCGGATCTGCCGTCATAGCCAGAACGGACAAATCTCTGAGCAGTTCTTTCAGTTTCATATCAATACCGTCCCAAATTACTGGAATCCGACAACGTGACCTCCACCACGGTGCCCACGGGGATCTGCGTTCCCTCGGGAATGCTCTGCCGTGTGATATATACCGCACCGTTTGCAAATCCCTCGCCGTCAATGTACAGGCCGCTCCAACCCATGCGAATGCGGGCCGTCTCATAATCCAGACCCGTGAGGTCGATCATGGTGACCAGTTCCTCCTCCGGCGAGCCGCCGCAATAGAGGACCACTTCGCTGCCGGCCGCCACTTCCGCGTTGGCCGCGGGGACCTGCGCCGTAACCGTGGCGCCGTTTCCGACCGTGCGGTAGGTAAGACCTTCCTCCTGGACCATGGCAATGGCCTCGGCAATGCCGCGATTGGTCACGCGGGGGACAAACCGGTCCACCATGGCCGCTTCTTCTTCCGTATACTCCGGCTCTACGCCCAGATAAGGCAGAATATCCGCCAGAATCGCACCCACCGTGGGCGCAGCCATCTGGCCGCCGCTGGTATATGTATCCGACTCGGGGCCGGGGTTATCCAGCAACACCAACACGGCCACTTCCGGGTCATCCGCCGGGGCATAGCCAATGAAAGAGACGATATAGCGCTTGGTGCCGGTTTCTGCCTCATAGACGACGTCCTCGGAGGTGCCGGTCTTGCCCGCCACGCGGTATCCGGGAACATAGGCGTTGCTGCCCGTACCGGCACTGACGACCTGCTCAAGGATCTGATTGCAGATCGCGCTGGTCTCCTCGCTGATGACCTGACGGACCACAGTGGGCTCCCGCTGGCTGACAATGTTCCCCTCAGAGTCCAACACCTGGCTCACCAGATAGGGCTCCATGAGATAGCCGCCATTGGCCACGGCGGACACCGCCGTGATAAGCTGCAGCGGCGTGATGGTAAAGGTCTGTCCGAAGGAGGCCGCCGCCAGCTGAGAGAGGTTGTATTCATCAAAGAACACTTCCTCGCTCCACCAGATGCTTCCGGACTCGCCCGTAAGGTCAACGCCCGTTTTATCAAAGAATCCGAATGCATCCACGTATTCATAGAACGTCTCCGCCCCTACCCGCTGGCCGATGTTCACCAGGGCAATGTTGCAGGAGTTCATAATGGCTTCGGTCAGAGTCTGCGCGCCGTGGCCGCCGGTATTCCAGCAGTTCAGCTCGTCTGTACGGCCCAGAACCTCCATATGGCCGCCACAGTAAAAGCTGTCATTCACATTGATAACGCCGCTCTCCAGACCCATGGCCAGCGAAATGATCTTGAAGGTGGAGCCGGGCTCATAAGTATCGGAAAGAGCCTTGTTGCGCCACATATTTGCACGGGCTTCGTCCAGAATGGCCTGTTTCAGCGCCTCGTCCAGAACATTGTTTGCCTGGGTCTGAGCTTCCTCGCTCACCTGGGCATAGTTGTTCAGGTCAAAATTCTCCAGAGAAGCCATACCAAGGATCGCGCCGGTGTTCACGTCCATCACGATGCCCGCCGCGCCGTCCTGCAGATCGTAATCCTCCACAGCCTCTTCCAGATGCTTTTCCAGATAATACTGCACGGTGTCGTCAATGGTGAGCACGATGCTCTGTCCATCCTCTGCATCGTAATAATCCTCGTAATCGGTAAAAAGCATATCCGTCCCATAGGCATTCGTAGCCCGGACGATACGCCCATCCGTGCCGGAAAGGACGTCATCGTAGTAATATTCCAGACCGGAAAGACCATTGTCATCCGAACCCACAAAGCCGATCACATGGCTGGCAAGACTGCTGTACGGATAAATTCGCTTGGTGGCCTCCTCCAGTTTCACACCGGTGAGGTCATATTCCTCTTTGAACAGGCGAACCTGCTCGGCAATGTCGTCGTCCACTTTGGTGGCAATGGTGCTGTACCAGGAACTTGTATTCTGGGTCTTCTCATAGATGTCCCCATATTCCAGCCCCAGAATGGCCGCCAGTTCCCGGGACACCAGATCCGCCACATTGATGCTCTTCACCTTTTCGGGATGTCCGTCCTCGATGCAGGCCTGGTTATATTCATCGATGGTCTTCTGGTCCATGGCCAGCTCCGCCGGGCTGATATAGACATTGCTCACCGAGATGCTCACGGCCAGCATATTCATATTCCGGTCATAGATATTGCCCCGCTGGGCCGGCACAGAAGTTTCCCGAAGTTGCTGGTCAATGGCCGCCGCTTCATACTTTTCATGGTTCACAACCTGTATAAAAAACAGTCTCACACCCAGTACTATAAACGCAAGGATGCCGCACACGACCATAAGGACAAGTGTGCGGCGAAGCATCATACGATTTGGGCTGTTGGGACCCTTTTTTGTTCGATCGTTTTTTGACATGGAATTCTCCTTTGGATTGCCGGCAAAACCGCGCCGTGAAACACTGTCTTCTTCAGTATACGGCGGTCATCATTCAAAATATGCCTTGACGGAGGCCACGATATCCTCCATACCGCTGGAGAACATATTGGTGTTTTCCTGAGTGATAATAACAGCCTGATCCGCAGAGGACACACCGGTAAGATAGCGGATCTGTTCGTCCTCCGGCTTCTGCATTCCCAGCACGCCCAGGGCGTATTCCTCGACATCCTTGAGATTGAAGACCGTTTCATATTCCGCCGTCAGCTTATCCTGCCGCTCCTGCAGCTGAGCGATCTGGCTTTCCAGCTCCACCGTGGCGCTGGAAATAGACAGCAGCTGGATCTGTGCCAGCAGCATAAGCGCAATAAGAAAAGCAACACAAATGCTCCCCAAAAAAGCCAGAGGGGACAGGCCGACCCGCTTCTGCGCCGCAGGAACCGCTTCCTCCCGCACATCTTCCTTGACCCAGACCTGAGACTCCGTCTGGCGGCGGCGTTTCGGCGTTTCGTATATCTCCTGCTGGGGATACACCTTGGGGTTTCCGAAATCATAGGCCAGCGTACCGTCCACAGCACCGGTCACGAAGTTATAGCTTTTGAAGGTTTTTGTGTTCGCCATTGTATTACACCTTTTCTGCTATTCTCAGCCGCGCGCTTCTCGCACGGGGGTTGCGTTCCATTTCTTCCTTTGTGGGAGCCACGGGTTTTCTTGTCACGCTCTTCAGCGTCTGCACAAACCCGCAGGTACAAACAGGGAATTCCTTGGGGCAGATGCATCCCGCCTCCCGGCTCCGGATGCTTTCTTTCACCATCCGGTCCTCCAGAGAGTGGAAGCTGATGACCAGAAGCCGCCCCCCCGTTTTTAGTCGATCCGGGGCCGTTTCCAGCATGCGCTCCAGGGACCCGAGTTCGTCATTTACGGCAATGCGAATGCCTTGAAAACTGCGCTTCGCGGGATGCTGTTTTTCCCGGAGCGCCGCCGCCGGCATAACGCCGCGGATCACATCCACCAGTTCAAACGTGGTTTCAAAGGGCTTCTGCTCCCGACGGGCCACGATAGCCGCCGCAATGCGCCCGGAATACCGTTCCTCGCCATAGCGCCAGAGGACGCTGCGGATCTCGGCTTCGCTCCAGGTGTTCAGGATATCCGCCGCACGAAGCGGCGCCCGCTCGTCCATGCGCATGTCCAGCGGCGCATCCTTCATATAGGAGAAACCCCGGGCCGGGTCATCCAGCTGCGGAGAGGAGACACCCAGATCGAACATCATGCCATCCACCTCGGAGAAACCCAGCCGCTCCACAATGGTGGCCACATCACCGAAATTTCCCTTCACCAATACCGCCTGGCTACCAAATCGGGAAAGTCTCTTCCCTGCGTCCTCCAGCGCGTGGTCATCCCGGTCGATGCCGATAAGCGTCCCGCCTGCGGTCAGTTTTTCCAGAATCGCTTCGGAGTGCCCTCCCAGCCCCAGTGTACCGTCCACATAGACGCCATCGGGGCGAATGTTCATATATTTTATGCATTCATCCAGCAGAACGCTGACATGTTTCATCAGAAATCAAGCTCCATCATCACCGCGGCGATGTTCTCCGGCGAAGCCTCCGCGTCACGGATGGCCGCCCATTCATCGCTGTCCCAAAACTCCGCATGATTGTTTGCGCCCAGAACAGTCACATTCTTCGTCAGCCCCACCCTGTCCCGCAGATTCTGCGGGATGAGCACGCGTCCCTGGGCATCCAGTTCACACCGGCTGGCAAAAGCATACAGAGGGCGCATCTTCTGCTGTTTCACATAGGGCATGGCGTTGATGCGGTCGGTGAAGCGCTGCCAACTCTCCAGGCTGTACGCGCTGAGGCAGTGATCCATGGACAGGGTGATATAAAACTCACTGCCCAATTCCTCCCGCAGACGTGCAGGGATGAAAAGACGCCCCTTGGCATCCAGGGAATGCTGATATTCACCTGTCATCGCTCCACACCCGCCTTTCGTATGGGAAAATGATGCACTTTCCACCACTTCGCCCCACTTTGTTCCCATTATAGGAGCTATCGCCCCAAATTGCAAGGGGCTTTTGCCATGTTTTTATGTAAATTTAGCTGTAAGTTTTTTCCAGTTGTAGCTGAATATCTCCTCCCACCACAAGATATAGATTTTCGCTTTTTTCCCTTCCCCCACTTCGCCCCCACCGGGCCGTTATTTAAACCGAAGCCTTTCCCGCACCAACAAAAAAAGCCGGGTGCGACGCTTTCATGCGTCACACCCGGCAGGTGTTTATTATATCAAATTGGCAGGCGTTATTCCTCGGTGGGCTGGGCCACAGGCTGGGCCGCAAAGCTTCCCGCAGCGGTGCGGAAGCGGCCGCGCACCTGACGCACCACTTCCAGAGACTGAGCAACCGTCTCCTCCGCGCCCCGCAGGGCCTCGTCCACATATTCGCTGGCAGAGCGGCGAAGCTCACGGCTCTTGGTTTCCGCCGTGGCGATCATTTCCTCGGCGCGGGTCTGAGCCATGCGCACAATCTCCTGCTCCTCCACCATCTTGCGGGCGCGTTCTTCCGCCATCTTGCGGATGGACTCACCCTCCTTCTTCGCATTTGCAATAAACTCATCCCGGCGGGAAACAAGGCGCTTGGCCTCGGCGATCTCCGCGGGCAGCTGGGACTTGATCGCCTCGATCAGATCCAGCGCCTTCTCCCGGTCCACCAGGCACTTGTCGTTGCCCAGAGGAACGCCCCAGGCCTCCGAGATCATGTTGTAGAGCATTTCCACCAGCTCAAGGATGCCATCGTTTTCGGTCATTTCTGTGTCTGCCTCCTATTATTTGTTTTCTCTATCACATCGTCAATGATCTCCTTCGGAACAAATTCCGAGAGATCGGCTCCGTAAGCCGCCATTTCCTTGGCCGCCGTGGAACTGAGGAAGGTATACTTCTCGCTGGCAGGAAGGAACACCGTTTCCAGATCGGGGTTCATTTTCTTGTTGATAAGAGCGATCTGAAGCTCATAATCAAAATCCGAAACCGCCCGCAATCCCTTCACGATCACCGCACCTTCATACTGCTTTGCGTATTCGGCCAGAAGATCGTTGGTTGTCGCCACTTCCACATTGGGAAGTCGGCCGGTCACCCGGCGGACAAGTTCCATCCGTTCCTCAATGGAGAACATCGGTTTTTTCTCGCTGTTCACCATGACACAGACAACGACTCTGTCGAATATCTTGGATGCGCGGCGGATGATATTTAAATGGCCCAGAGTAATGGGGTCAAAACTTCCCGGATACAGTGCTGTGGTCATGTTGCTTCCCTCGTGTAACGCGTCAGCGAAATTTTTCCGTAATTATATGTTTTTGTCAAAACATAGGGCGCAGGCGCAGAGGGCATCAACTCTCCGCGCATACTTTCGACAAGTATTATACCACCATCGGTCAATATGTCAAATTTAAATGCGGCATTCAGCACATCGTTATAAAGATTTTTATTATGATACGGAGGATCGATAAACACAAGATCAAATTTTCCGCATCCGGCCAGAAAACTCACTGCGTCCGCCCGGACCACAGGAGCCTTCATTTTGCAGATATCCAGATTCTGCTGCACCAGTTTGAGAGAGGCGGGACTGTTGTCCACAAACACACACTCCCTCGCCCCCCGGCTCAGAGCCTCAATTCCAAGCTGGCCCGTGCCGGCAAAAAGATCCAGCACTCGCCGGCCCGGAACATCAAACTGAACAATGCTGAAAATAGCCTCCTTCACCATATCGGTGGTGGGGCGAACCGTCATATCCTTCGGCTCCATGAGCTTGCGGCCCCGGGCCGTTCCGGTGATCACTCGCATGTTGTTTCCTCCTTATGGAAGTGGTCATATACCGCCTGCGCGGCGGGACGGGGCACAACGGCGCAGAGCTGTTCCACCGCGGCCTCCCCGATATTCTTTATGGTTTTGAAGTTCTTCAGAAGCGCTTTCCGCCGGGCGGGGCCGATACCCTCTATAGCCTCCAGCTCGGACGTAATGGTTTTCTCCCGAAGCTTTTTGTGGTATTCGATGGCAAAACGGTGAGTCTCCTCCTGGATGTTTCCCACCAGGGAAAACACCGCCGGGTTTGCCTGAATGCCAATCTCCCGGCCATCCTCCGTCACCAGCGCCCGCGTACGGTGGCGGTCGTCTTTCACCATGCCGAACACCGGCAGATGATAAAATCCCCGCTCATGCAAGGCGCTCAGCGCCGCGGCCACCTGGCCCTCACCACCGTCGATAAGCATAACATCCGGCAGCGGCATAAACCGTTCGTCCTTCTCCACAAACCGGGCAACGCGGCGGCTGACTGCCTCCCGCATACTGCCGTAATCATCCTGCCCGGCCACGGTCTTCATCCGGAATTTCCGATAATCCTTCCGGCTGGGCTTTCCCTTTTCAAACACCGTCATGGACGCCACAATGCCGAAATTCCCCGTATTGGAGATGTCATACGCCTCGATGCGCCGGGGGAGTTCTTCCATATCCAGCATCTTCTGCAGCGCCTCCAGAACGCGGTTTCGCCGCTCGCTCTCGCTCTCCGCTCGGGCACTCTCCTCCCGGGCGTTGCGCAAAGCTGCTTCCAGAAACTCCCGCTTCAGTCCCCGTTTCGGCGTAACAAGTTCCACCTTTCGCTCCGCCATCTGGCTCAGCAGCTCCGAAAGGGGCTCCAGATCCTCGATCTCCGCCGGCAGAAGCACCAGCTTCGGCCAGGACCCGCGGCGGCTGTAATACTGCCGCACCAGCGCGGAGACCGCCTCGCTATCTTCCTCCAGCGGCTCCGGCATCAGTTCCAGATCCTTGCCCACCAGATCGCCATCGGCATAATGAAGGACCACAAACGCCGTTCGGGCGCTGCGATAAAAGCCCACCACATCCAGCTCCGCGTGGGCCGCTTTGATAACCGTCTGCCGGTTGGACAGTTCTTTCACCGCCCGCATCCGGTCCCGCAGTTCCGCTGCTTTTTCAAAGCGAAGCTCCTCCGAGGCCGCAAGCATCTCCCGCTCCAGTTGTTTCACCAGTTCCTTTGCCCCACCGTCCAGAAGACGGGCTGCCTGGTCGATCCGCTCCCGATAGAGCGCTTGCCCCGGCTCACCCCGGCACCACCCCTCGCAGGTTCCCATGTGGTAATTCAGACACGGCCGTTCCTTTCCGATATCCCGGGGAAACCGCCGGCTGCAGGACGGAAGCTTCAAAGCCTTCGCCACTGTTTCCAGAATGCTGCGGCTGACACCGCGGCCGCCGTAGGGGCCGAAATAGCGGGCGCCATCTTCCCCCGCGCGGTTCACGATGGTAAAAACCGGATAGGGTTCTCTCCTGTCCAGACGGAGAAAGGGATAGGTCTTGTCATCCCGAAGAAGGATGTTATAGTGGGGCATATGCCGCTTGATAAGGCTGTTTTCAAGCACCAGAGCCTCAAATTCCGAGGCCGCAACGATAACATCGAAATCCTCCGCGTGGCTGACCATAGCTTCCACCTTCGGCAGATGTTCCCCACGGAAATAGCTCACCACCCGGTTTTTCAGAGCCTTGGCCTTGCCCACATAGATGACCTCGCCCGCGGCGTTTTTCATAATGTAAACACCGGGCAGCAGGGGCAGCTTATTCGCTTTTTCCCGAAGCCTTGCGATCTTGTCCATATTTCTTCGTCCATGCAGACAAAAAGGGTGTGTTGAAGCGACACACCCTTTTTATCCAGTATTTGGCAATTATTCCACGAATTCCCGATCCACGAGATCCGCCAGCGTATCCACCGCCTGGATCTCATCCACGCCGTCGGCAATGATGCTGATGGTCGTGCCCTTCACGATTCCCAGAGAAAGGACGCCCAGCAAGCTCTTTGCATTTACGCGGCGCTCTTCCTTCTCGATCCAGATGACGCTTTTGAATTCATTGGCCTTCTGGATGAAGAAAGTCGCGGGCCGTGCATGCAGTCCAACCTGATTGTTGATAGTAACCTCACGAGTAATCATGTGCACACCCTTCCCTTTATGCTAAGAGTTATGGTTTTTCACATATATTCTATCAGAAAAGAAACTTTTGCGCAAACTTATTTTTTGCTTTTGGAGACTTGCACAGATGAAACTGCTCCCAAAGGGTCGTTTTATTTCAGTTCCACAACGGTCACGCCCGTTTCACCCTCTCCATAGCGGCCCAGGCGGAAACTTTTCACCAGCCGGTTCCGGCGAAGCATCTGCTGCACCGCCGCCCGGAGGGCACCCGTCCCCTTGCCGTGGATGATGGTCACCGTCTTAAGTTTTGCCGCATAGGCCGAGTCAATATACCGCTCCACCACAAGATCCGCTTCATCGGCCATCATGCCCCGGATGTCAAGTTCCGGCGCGCAGGATGCGCTGCGAAGGGCCTTTCCCGCGGCGGCCGCCACCGAGAGTTTCTTCTTGGGCGCATTGTCCAGAAGATTCACCTCCGAGGGCTTGGCCGTGATTTTCATGATCCCCGCCTGAAGATAGAGGCTCCCGTTGGGATTCACGCTGATGACTTCAGCCTTCACGCCGGAGGAGATAAGTTCCACCGTATCCCCCGCCTGAATGGGCCGGCCGGGCTCCTTCCTCTGTGGCACGGGGTCCCGCGCCACGCGGACACGTCCCTCCGCCTCGTTGAGCTTTCGGCGCATATCCGCCCGGGCCTCGTTCACTTTCTGGTGGTCAGCGTTTTCGTTTGCCATGGCCCGCTGCCGGTCGATCTCCCGATAGGCCTCGTCGGCGGCCTCCCGGGCCTCCTGGATGATGCGCTCCGCCTCCCGGCGGGCGTTCAACTCTGCCTTTTCCAGCCGTTTTTCCAGTTCCCGGCGCATCTCGTCCGCCCGGCGAGCATCTTCTTCCGCGGCACGCTTGGCCCGCTCCTGAGCCTCCGCCTGCCGTTCCATGGCCATGCGCTGCTCTTCCAAGCGCTGGATGGTTCGTTCAAAATCCGTCGTCTCCGCCGAAAGACGGTTTTTCGCATCGGAAATGATGACGTCCGGGATTCCCAGACGACTGCTGATGGCAAAGGCGTTGGACTTTCCCGGAATCCCCACCAGGAGCCGGTAAGTGGGCCGCAGCGTCTCCACATCGAATTCGCAGGAGGCATTCACCACGCCCTGCGTGTTGGTGGCATAGACCTTCAGCTCCGCATAGTGGGTGGTCGCCGCCAGAAGGACGCCGCAGCGGCGGGCATATTCAATGATGGCGATGGCCAGTGCCGCGCCCTCGGTCGGGTCCGTGCCCGCGCCCAGTTCATCAAACAGCACCAGCGTCCCCGGCTCACATTCCTTCAATATGCCCACGATGTTCACCATGTGACTGGAGAAGGTGGAAAGAGACTGCTCAATGGACTGCTCATCGCCGATATCCGCCAGGATCTTTTTCACCACCGGCACGGCACTTCCGTCCCCCGCGGGGATATGAAGGCCACAGCCCGCCATGGCACACATAAGCCCCAGCGTCTTCAGCGTTACGGTCTTGCCGCCTGTATTGGGGCCGGTGATGACCATGGTGTCATATTCATCGCCCCCCAGCGTCACGCTGATGGGCACGGCCGTCTCCTTGGGAAGAAGCGGATGTCTCGCTTTTTTCAGAACGATTTCGTTTTCCGTAAGCCGCGGTTCCCCGCAGTTGAGCTGATAACTCAGTTCCGCCTTGGCAAAGATCAGATCCAGGGCCGTAAGCACATTATAGTTCAGGTCAATGCCGCCCCGGGCCGCGGCGCATTCGGCGGAAAGCTCCATCAGGATCCGCTCGATCTCCGCTTTCTCCTTGGCCCCCAGTTCCCGGAGCTCATTGTTGGCCTTCACCACGCCCATGGGCTCCACAAACAGCGTCGCGCCACTGGAGCTCACATCGTGGACAAGTCCCGGCAGTTCGCCCTTTTTCTCCGCCCGGACGGGGACAACATAGCGACCGCCCCGCTGGGTGATAATCGCTTCCTGCAAAACTTTCGCATAAGACGGCGAGGAAATGATCTTCTGCAGACTGTCCCGCACACGGGCCGTAGCGGCCCGCATCTTCCGGCGGATGTCCGCAAGCTCAGCGCTTGCGCCGTCGGCGATCTCCTCTTCACCGGTGATGGAATGGGTGATTTTTTCCTCCAGAAAGCGGTTGGGCGTCAGGGATGAGAAGAGCCGGTTCAGCGTCCGGGTCTCCCCACGTCCGGAGGCATAGGAGGACGCCGCCCGGGCACAGAACAGCACCCCGGCAATGTCCAGAAGCTCCCGGGTGTTCAGCATACCGCCCCGGTCCGCCCGGGCCAGGGAGGAACGCACATCCTTCAGACCCGCGAACGTCGGACTGCCCTTGATCTCCATCATGGTTTTGGCGTCCGTCGTCTCCGCCTGCCGCTCCCGCACCTGGCGCACATCCGTGGCCGGCCGGAGGGCGCGGGCCGCCTCCTTCGCCCCCTCAGACACGGCCTTCGCCGCCAGAAGTTCCAGCACGGCGGGAAGCTCGATTGTCCGCAATGATTTTTCGTAAAGTTCCATAGTTATTTCACACTTTTCCAGTAATCCAGAGAATAAAAGTTCTTATCCAGCTGCTGGCGAACAAAGCTCTCGCAGACACGGGAGAGCCGCGCTTCCGATTCCTCCGGGATCGCAAAGGAAAACGCCCGTTTCGGCGCCGCCGCCGCAATATAGCGCACGGCGTCCAGACTCTCCTTATCCAGCGCCACCGACCCTCCGGCCACCACGCTGCCGCAGTCCCGGCAATGGACAAGACCGGAAACCGGGGAGAACATGGGCTCGTCCACATCTCGCCTGCCGCACACACCGCATTCATCCACCTCCGGAGCAAAGCCCTCCAGACACATGAGCTGCATTTCAAAGACCGCCTTCACATGCTCCGGGCCGTAAATGCCCCGGCTGAGTGCATAGAGTGCATTCAGCGCCAGAGACAGCGTCCGCGGCGCGGGCACCTCCTCCGGACAGACAGTGTCCAGAAGCTCCGCGAAATAGGCCCCCAGCGCAAGCTGGGCAATATCCTCCCGCAGACCGAGAAACTGCTCCACGGTAATGCCCTCGTCCGCCGTCCAGCGGCCGCGGTTTCCGAACATGGTAAACTCGGAATAGCACAGCGGCTGGGTGGCCGCGCCGATGCGGCTCCCTTTTCGCAGCGCCCCCCGTGCTTTCACGGTGATCTTCCCCTGATCCGCCGTAAGCAGCGTCAGGATGCGGTCCGCTTCCTTATAACGGACCTCCCGCAGAACAAGGCCCTTTGTGGTCAGATGCATATGTACCGCGCCCCTCCCGAGGACGGAGTCTGTCACTCCGTCTGCTCCCATCGCTCACGAACCCGGGATAAAACCCAGCACATGGGCTCCCCCGTTTCCAGAAACAGCTGCCAGAGAAGATCTCTTTTCAAAAAATCACCCCGCTGTGTTAGTGTGCCACGGCGAGGTGGTTTTGATGAATCAGTCTTCCGTATATCCAAAATTTCGCAGGAGGAACTCGCTGTCCCGCCAGTTCTCCTTCACCCGGACCCAGGTCTGCAAAAACACCTTCGCGCCCATGAAGCGCTCGATGTCCCGGCGGGCCAGTTCGCCGATGCGCTTGAGCATGGCGCCCTGCTTGCCGATGATGATACCCTTATGGCTCTGCTTTTCGCAGTAGATGGTCACGTCCAGGTCGATAACATCGTTCTCCTCCCGCTGGGAGAACTTGGTCACCACCACGGCGGTGCCGTGGGGGATCTCCTTGTCCAGCGTCAGAAGCAGCTTTTCCCGCACGATCTCGGCGCAGATCTGCCTTTCCGGCTGATCGGAAATAATATCATCCGGGAAGAGCTGAGATCCCTCCACCGAGAAGCGGTCCAGAACCTTCAGAAGCTCCTCCACTCCGTCGCCGGTCTTGGCGCTGATGGGCACAATGGCTTCAAAGTCATAGGCCTCGCTGTATGCCGCGATGACGGGCAGCAGCTTTTTCTTGTCGTCCAGCGTGTCGGCCTTGTTGATGACAAGCACCGCCGGCATCTGGTTTTCCTTCAGCTGCGCAATGAGGCTCTCCTCCTGGGGGCCGATATTGGGGATAGGCTCCACCAGAAGAGCCACCGCATCCACATCCGCCACGCTCTGACGGACAACACTGTCCATATAATCGCCCAGCTTCGTCCGCGCCCGGTGGAACCCCGGCGTGTCCGCAAAGACAAACTGGGTCTCTCCCCGGCTGGCCACTGCCAGAATGCGATGGCGGGTGGTCTGGGGTTTGGGGGACACGATGGTGATCTTCTCCCCCACAATGGCGTTCGTCAGCGTGGACTTTCCCACATTGGGCCGTCCCGCGATGGTGATCATAGCCGTTTTTGTAATCATATCTATCCTATTCTCCTGTATCCGTTTAACTCTCTGTCTCAACACCGCCGGGCTCCAGCAGGTTCATTATGACCTTTTCCCGGGCGCGCATGGCCCGCTTCATTTCACCCTCGTCCACATGGTCATACCCCAGAAGGTGCAAAACACTGTGAACGGTGAGATAGCTTATCTCATGCTCCGGTCCGTGGCCAAATTCCTCGCCCTGGGCTTTCGCCCGGTCCACATTCAGAACCATGTCCCCCAAAAGGAACCGTCCGGTACGGGGATCCGTCTCCCCCATGGGGAAGCTCAGCACATCCGTGGGTCTGTCCACCTCCCGGAATTCCCGGTTGATGACATGGATGCCGGCATCGTCCGTAATCAGGACGGAAAGGTCACAGGGCTCGTCCACCGCCTCCGCCCGCAGGACCGCAAGGGCGGCCCGGCGGATGCGAAGGCGCAGACTCAGCGGGCATTTCTGCCCGTTTTCACAGCGGAGGCTCATCTTCAGCTTTCTCATGGCTCCGCTCCTTATTTCCGTCCCCGGTCATTTGACTGGGGCTTTTTGCTGTTGCTGTTGTATTTCTCATAGGCAGCAATGATCCGCTGCACCAGCACATGGCGGACGACGTCCGCCCCGGTGAGCCGCTGGATGGCGATATCTTCCACGCCCTCCAGAACCCGCATGGCCTCTTTGAGGCCGGACACCTTATCCGGCGGCAGGTCGATCTGGGTCACGTCGCCGGTAATGACCACCTTGGAGCCAAAACCCAGACGGGTCAGGAACATTTTCATCTGCTCCCGGCTGGTGTTCTGCGCCTCATCCAGAATGATAAAGCTGTCGTCCAGCGTGCGGCCGCGCATATAGGCCAGCGGCGCCACTTCGATATCGCCCCGCTCCAGATACTTCATATATGTGTCCGCGCCCAGCATATCAAAAAGCGCGTCATACAGCGGCCGCAGATAGGGGTCCACCTTGCTCTGCAGATCGCCGGGCAGGAAGCCCAGCCGCTCACCGGCCTCCACCGCCGGGCGGGTGAGAACGATGCGGTTGACCCGTTTTTCCCGGAACGCCGCCACCGCGCATGCCACGGCGAGATAGGTTTTGCCCGTACCCGCAGGGCCGACGCCCAAGGTGACCGTATTGTTCTTGATGGCCTCCACATAGGCCGTCTGGCCCAGTGTTTTGGGCTTGATGGGTTTTCCCTTGGCCGTAACGCAAACCACGCCCCTCGCCAGGTCCGTGATCTGGTTTTCCTGGCCCTCCAGTACCAGTTTTATGATATAGCGCACGTTCTGGGCGTCAATATTCTCCCCCCGGGCGGCCAGAGACAGAAGCCCATCAATGGCCTTTTCCGCGTGCATCACATCTTCCGCCTCACCGGTGATCTTCAGCTGATCCTCCCGGTTGGAAACGGTGACATGCAGTTCCGTTTCGATGATGTGCAGATTCTGGTCAAAGGAGCCGAAAACGCTGATCACGTTTTCCATCCGGTCGATCTGCATGGTCTTTTCAATCATGTATCGGTTTCCTCGGTTTTCGGTATTTTGGATTCGATCTCCATTAGTTCTTCTTCCGTCAGAGTCCGGACCGTGCCGATTTCCTCCCGGCATTCCGCCCGCAAGGTCACATACAGCATTCCGTCCCGCTCCAAAGCGGTGAAGGTATAGTCCTCCACGGTCCCCTCCGGGCCAATGTCCGAAAGGAGTTCCTCCATCAGCTGCGCCTCCAGTTCGCTTCGCAATTCCTCCGCCCGGAAACTTTCCGTTTCCGCAGCGACAAACCGGGTCTTTTCCAAAGACAGGGGCAGCGCAAAGACGCCTTCCACCGCAAGTGGATATACATATATGATTTTATCACAACCAACCGGACAAATACTACTGCCTTTGAAAAAATTTATGCGCTTTTTTCCCAAAATCAGGGACCATTTCGTCTGTTTTTCCCCTGTGGACACAGAAAGAGCCAGTTCCACCGGAGCGGCTGCCGTCCGCTCGTACCAGGTTCGGGCCCAAACCTCCCCAATGGCCCGGGTCGCTCCCTGGACGGCATAGCGTCCGGTGGTATACCCGGCGATCAGCGTTTCACCTGGAAGGACCGTGCTGTTTTCCTCTGTCACCGCCGTCCCCCGCAGTGCCTCCACAGAGGTGATAAGTCCCGCCTTTTCCGCCACAACAGAAGCATACTCTTTTTCCTCCACCGGTTCCGGTCCGGTCCTCGCCTCCCGGAGAACGACCTCCGCCCGGCTTCCCCGGATGGAAACCGTCATCCATCGAATCTCCGGCAGCTTCAGGATCATACTGTTTCGCACAAGATCCTGCTTCATCCCCACCCAGCTTTTTCCAATGTCCACACCACATTCCGACAGCGCATGGCGCACTTCACCCGTTGTCAGTGTTTCACAGCCCTCAATATCGATCTGCCAGATAAACAGACTGCTGCACACCAGCACCAGCACCAGAAAGAATCCCCCGCCCAGAAGCACCCATCGGTGCCGGGCGTGACCCAGCAGCGCCGGGAGACCGCGGCGGCACAGGACCTCCCCCTCGCAACCCAGCGCCTCCGCCAGCGGAGCCGCCAGTTTTGCCGCCCGAAGGGGAATCTTCACCGTCATCTCATAATCCCGTGGCGGATGGGCCTCCCAAAAGGGGATCCCCCGCTCTGCCAGCGCCCGGAGAAACCGCTCCGGTGCCGCCCCTCTGATCCGCACCTGGGCCCATCCCGTCACATAGCGCATCCAGTTCATTCCAGCTCCACCGCCCATATCCGTCCCGCAACCACCAGTTCCCGGTCATTCATCGTCACCAGCTCCAGTCCCTCCCCGTTCACCATGATGCACCCGCCGGCCCGTGCCGCCGCCACCCGCTCCGGCCCGTATTCCAGAAGACCGTGGTGCCCCTCGATCAGCACACGTCCGGAACCGGAAAGCGTGATGCGGGGCGCGGCGGAAAAGCTCTCCGCCTGAATATCCAGCACCCGGCACAGCCATTCGGGAAACGATTTGATATTCTTCATGCTATCACCCGAAAAAATCTATGCGTCCCGCGTTCAAAAAAGGACAGGATCGGAATAGTCTTTTACCATGAAAAAGCATGTCACTCTACTGTCGGTTCTGGCCGTGTTTCTGGCGCTCGTCTGCTTCTCCGCCCAGGCGGCGGAGGGGGCGCGCCGTGGTCTGGAGCTCTGCGGAAACACGCTGGCTCCCTCCCTGTTCCCTTTTTTTGTTCTCAGCAACCTGCTTTCGGCGATGGGTCTTCCGGATCTTCTGGGCCGGAAGCTGGAACCTTTGGCCCGCCGGCTTTTCCGGGTATCCGGCTGCGGCGCCCAGGCTTTTTTCCTGGGGATCTCCGGCGGCTATCCCCTGGGCGCTTCGGTCACGGCCGAGCTTCGCCGGAACGGGCAGATTACCCGCTCCGAGGCCCAGCGTCTTCTGGCTTTCTGCAACAACTCCGGCCCCGCCTTCATCCTCGGCGGCGTGGGCGCCGTATTCGCTTCTCCGCGGGCCGGGCTTCTTCTCTATGGGACCCATGTTCTGGCAGCACTCTCCACAGGTCTCCTCCTTCGCGGCCGGGACACGGATGCGAAAGAATCCCGCCCGCACAACCGGACACCCACCGCGACTCTCGCCCAGGCCTTTCCGCCGACCGTGACGCGCGCACTGACCACCACACTCACCGTCTGCGCCTATGTGGTGCTGTTTTCCTCACTGCTCGGCATTTTGCCCCTGCCGGAGCAGCTTCCGCCGCTGGCACTGGCCATGCTCTCGGGCTTTCTGGAGCTGGGCAGCGGCATCGCCGCCTTTCACGGTCTTCCCCCCACGCCGCTGAATCTTGCCGCCGCGGCCTTTCTTCTGGGCTGGGGCGGTGTGAGCGTCCAGCTTCAGACGATGGGTGTCATCGCGGACACAGACATAAAATTCGCCCGGCACCTTCCGGGCCGGGCTCTGTGCGGCATTCTCGCCGGGATATTCACTTACGCCGCCGCTTGGTTCCTGTTTTGAAAAAACAGAAGGCTCCCTTCAAAACAAGGGAGCCTTCCGGCCTGTCTGTCAATAGGGGTATTCCAGGAACACGCCGCCGTTCGCGCTGTCGTATTCCTCACCTAAAATATTCCGGAGGTCAGCAATGCCGGTGCGGATGACCTCATAGGTTTCCGCCGTCACCACCCGGTCCGCTCCGTTTTCATAGTCCTCCACGGCCTCATAGGCGTCCAGAGCCCAGAAACGGTCCTCTTCATCGCCGTATGCGCCGTTGTCCTCGGTGTCCAGAGTGAACATGGGTTCATAGCCCACGCCACTGACCCAGACCTCACCCGTGTCGAGATCACGGCTGACCTGAATCTTGGCCACAGCGGATATGTTCGTATACTGATCGCCAAAGGCGCTGAGAAGATTGGAAAGACTGTAACACACCACGGTGTTGGCCTTTGTTCCATCCGCACGTTCCTGCGTCTCCACCTCAATGGGCTGCGGCACCTTCACGCCGCTGCCGATGACCACATCCACACCGTTTTCGGTGAGATAGTTCGCCACCTCCACCTGGTTGTCCCGGGGTGCGTCGTAATAATATTGATCGTTATCCCACCAGTAGACATAGCAGACCACAAGATCTGCTCCGGCCTGCTTCACAGCCGCAATATCGCTGTCAATGCGGTTATAGTCCACGGTTTTCCGGTCGGACATATAGTCCGTGGTGAGGATGTCCACACACCAGGAATTGGAAGCCACAGAGGTGCCGCCGGTGCCATAGGTATAACTGAGGAAGGCAACCTTAATATCGCCCACATTAGCCAGGAACAAACCGTGGGACAGTTCGCTGGTATAGGCACCCACCGTCTGAAGGCCTTCGCCGTTCAGGATGCTCACCGTTTCGACCAGCCCGTCCACTCCGTAGTCCAGAATGTGATCCGTGGCGGCATTCACCACCTGGAAGCCGGCGCCGGCCATGGCGTTCGCCAGAGCCGAGGACAGCCGATATGCGCCGAACTCACCCTCTGCCGACAGCGTACCCACCAGAGTGCCGGAGGAGAGATCCGCATCGCTCAGAATATCCATCAGACCTTCCAGCTGCAGGGAGTAGTCATAGCTCACAGAGCCGTCCTCCGCCGTCTGCCGGGCGTCGGTGGTGAGACCGGCCTGGCCCACAATATCACCGGTAAAGGCAAGCGTCACCGTCTCCACATTGCGCTCCGGCACGGGTGTCGGCTCCGGCGTCGCCGTGGGAGCCGGAGTAGGTGTCGCGGCCGCGGCGGCTTCTGCCGCGGCGATCTCCTCCATCTGCTGGGTATTGGCCTGGTAATTAAAGAACACCAGAAGCGCCAGTCCCACCACCAGGAAGACCATGAGCACAGACAGAAGGGTATTCAGAAAACCGTTTTCATTCCTGCGCATAGGCTTACCTCAGTTCCAGAATGGCCCGGGCCAGATAGTCCAGGCGGTCCGTTTCGTATTCCGCCAGCTTTCCGGCGCCGGAGAGGCGGCGGATGCTGCTGTCATAGGGCATCGTTGCCACAACGGGGATAGTCTCGCAGGACTTGGCGATGGCCATATCCTCTTCCGCGAAATTCTCCACGATGCCCATCACCGGCACGCGGAGCATATCCGCCAGATTGATAGCCCGGCGCAGAGCGCCGGAAGACTGCTCGCCGGGCTCGGCCACGGCCAGCGCGTAATCCAGAGGCATGGTGGTATAGTATTCCAGAGGGATATCCCCCGCACCGGAGGGCATATCGATCAGCAGCACATCCAGCCCCTTGGGCCATTTGGTATCCTTCAGAAGCCAGACTGCCAGCTTTGCCATATCCTTTCCGGGCCAGATCACCGGCTCCAGAGGATCTTCCACGATAAGGCCCATGCTCACCACGGGAATGCCGCTCTCCCCGGTCACGGGGGCCAGCTCCGGCATATCTCCCAGCACGGGGTCGTTCATCCCAAGAAGGGCCGGAACACCGGGACAGGCAATATCCGCATCCAGCACGGCAACGGCTGCGCCGGTCTTCTGAATGGCCTTGGCCAGCAGCACAGCCACGGTACTCTTGCCGGTGCCGCCCTTGCCGCCGGTGATGACCACCACCACCTTTGCGGGCTTATTCACCTTGGAGGAGCACTCCGCCGAACAGGTAGAGCAGTCGTGCTCACAGGCCTGAAGCTGTTCCAGATAGGCCTGCTGTTCCTCGGGCGTCATATTCTTGATTCTTTCCAGTTCGTCCATTGTTCGTTCTCCTGTAAAGTCTTTCAACTTATAATAATACCCCATTCCGACAAAAAAGAAAAGAGCTTTTCATTTTCTGCCGACGAAACGCCGCGGGACGGATGATCCCATACCCGCAGCGGGGTGTTTATTCCCCCGACATATAGCGCATCAGGATGGCGCATACCTCCGCACGGCTGGCCTCCGCCCCGGGGCGGAGCGTATTGTCCTCGTAACCGTGGAGAATGCCGTTTTTTACCGCCCAGGCCATGGCGCTCCGGGCATAATCCCGCACATCCGCCCCATCGCCATAGGCGCTCAGATCGCTGTCCACAGCAGGACTTCCCGCCATGCGGTAGAGTATGGTCACCAGATCCTGCCGCGTGATCAGTCCATCGGGGCCGAATTTCGTTTCGGAATATCCCTTCACGATCCCATTTTCCGCCGCCCAGTTCACGGCAGGGATGTAATAATCCGCTGTCAGATCCGTAAAGCCCGCCTCTTCATCGGCCCCGGGCAGACCCATAAGCCGGTGGAGCATGGTGACGACCTGGCCGCGGCTGGCATGATCATAGGGCGCAAAAACTCCATCCCCCATGCCGCTCACAATGCCCTTCTCATAGGCCTCCAGGACCGTATCATAAAACCAGTCGCCTTCTTTCACATCCCCAAAGGGGCCGGTCTTATCAAACCAGAAATCCAGATCCACATCCCCGGCGATACCGTCCACGCTGCCGCTGGCCGAGCACTGCCAGTATTCATATTCTCCGCTGTATCCGGTTTTTTTCGTGAAATGAGCAAGCCAGACCTTGTCCAGTTCGGATGCGTACATGTCATCTTTCAGCATGCTGGCGTTGGCATAGACCATGGATTCATAGCCGGCCGCCTCCACCCGCTCACAGAAGGCAAGGCAGATATCCGTGCGCTGCCGGTCGGTAAGCTTGGCGTTATAAAGCCGCCCGCCGTAGCCATAGTATTCATAGTCGATAACCAGAGGCAGCTGGATATCCCAGCCCGCCACGACATCCATGAGAAATTCCGCTTCCTCCACGGCCTCTTCCTCGGTGATTGCCTGGGAATAGATATAGGCGCCCACCTTCAGCCCGGCCGCCAGCGCGCCTTTCACATTTTTCTCAAACTGAACGTCCTCGCCCAGCGCGCCAACACTGGTCCCGCGGTAAGCCCCGCGGACAAATACAAATTCCACGCCTGCAGCAGCCACCTTTTCCCAGTTGATGGTCCCCTGCCAGCTGGACACATCTATGCCCGGGCGCACGACCTCCCCCTCCACCGTCCGGGGGGTAAAATTCTTATATGTCTCAATTTCATTCCAGGCGCTCAACAGCGTCTGACCGTCGCCCATATACCGCTCGTAAAGAGGATCTTCCGGATCCACCGCGATTTCCTCTCCGCCGGGGAGGGTATATGTCAGCGGTGTCTCCGCAAAATCTTCGGAAGATGCTTCCACGATCACGACCGCTTCCTCTTCCTCAGCCGCTGCCTCCGCATCTTCCGCAGGAGCCGCAGCAGCTTCCGTATTCTCCCCACTCAGCGCTTCTTCGGCGGCGGATATCGCCGTTTCCGGCTCTGCAGACGCCAACACGCCGGGCGTCATGCCGCCTATGATCAGAATGGCCAGCAATATGCTGAGGACCCGTTTTGTCATGCCTTTGACCTCATTGTAATTGTAATCATTTTGTAACCAAAGTTACAGAAATTGTAGCACATTTCCCCACCGGTGACAATAGGGATTCGCCGGAAACGCCGGAAAAATCCCACTTTTTCGGAAATTTTTCAAAAAAGAGAAGTCTTTTCTCCCGGCCTATGCTACAATGGAAAATAATTTCACTCTCACAAGGACATCCATATGACTGACGAACTGAAGAAAAACGATATATACGAGGCGGATATCGACGGATTTTC
The DNA here is from genome assembly GCA_964592685.1 of uncultured Oscillospiraceae bacterium. Lineage (GTDB taxonomy): Bacteria > Bacillota > Clostridia > Oscillospirales > Oscillospiraceae > CAJOIG01. The sequence goes on from CAZQFN010000002.1 coordinate 29,372, forward strand.
CTCCGACGGAGGCGGTGTGTGCCGCATCGGCGGACGGGCCGTATTCGTTCCCCGGGCACTGCCGGGAGAGCGCTGGCGGGTGCGCATCGTCAAGGCCAACCGCACCGCCGTATGGGGTCGGGGCGAGGAGCTTCTGTCCCCATCTTCCGATCGCACTGACCCCGCCTGCCCCCATTTCGGCAAATGCGGTGGCTGCGCGCTGATGCACATGACCTATGACTGCGAGCTCCGCTTCAAGTTGGGCCGGGTAAACGACGCTCTGCGCCGCATCGGCGGGCTGGAGCTTCAGGCGGAGATCATCCACGGCGCCGCCCGGCAGGACAGCTACCGCAACAAGGGCATTTATAACTTCGCGCCCGGTCCGGTATGCGGCTTCTACCGTCCCCGGAGCCACGATGTCGTCCAGCCAGAGCGGTGTCTGCTCCAGCCGGAGAGCTTTGACAAAGCGGCCCGGGCCGTGCTGGACTGGATGAAGGCCGAAAACATTCCCGCCTATGACGAAGTCACCGGCAAAGGACTCATCCGTCATCTGTTTCTGCGCCGAAGCGGGAAGGAGCTTGCCGTCTGCATAGTCGCTGCCGGAAGGCCCATTGACAGCATCGTCCCCATACTGCGCAGCGCCACTCCGGAGCTGACAGGCGTGTTCTGGTGCGTGAACAAAAAGCCCGGAAACGTGGTCCTCGCCGGAGATTTTCAGCTTCTTTGGGGCCGGGACACCATCACCGAAACTCTCTGCGGCGCGGAATTTCTCCTCTCGCCCCTCACCTTTTTCCAGGTAAACACGGCTCAGGCAGAAGTTCTGTACAGACTGGCCGGCAAGTATGCCCAGCCGGAGGAAAAAATCGTTCTCGACCTCTACTGCGGCGCCGGCTCCATCGGTCTTTCCGTAGCCCGGAACGCTGCCCGTCTCATCGGAAACGACATCGTCCCCTCCGCCGTGGAAAACGCCCGGCAGAACGCCGCCCGCAACGGCGTCACAAACGCGGAATACTTCTGCGGCGACGCCTCCGCCATCGCCCAAAAGCTGGCCCGGGACGGTCTGCGCCCGGACGTGATCATCACCGACCCGCCCCGCAAGGGCATGGACGAGCCCGTTCTGGACGCATTGGCCGCCATGGCCCCGGAGCGCATCGTATATGTCTCCTGTGATCCCGGCACCCTGGCTCGCGACCTCAGGCGGCTGACCGAGCGGGGCTATGTTCCCCTTCGCTGCGAGGCCGTAGACATGTTCCCCCGCACCCACCATGTGGAGACGGTGGTGCTTTTAAGCAAGGAAACATCCGACGGCCTTATCGTATCATAACATCAAAAGGACTACACAAAAGGAGAGTCTGACAAATGGCAAGAAACATCAGCATTACCTTCAACAGCGAAAAAGATTCGGAAAACACCCTGTACCAGCTGGCCTCCGGGTATATCTCCCAGACCACAATTCTTTTTGAAAAGGAACATGTTGTAGCGGTTATAGACGCAAAGGGCAGCGTAGAGTTTTATAACACGGACGATGTACTTATCGCCTCCGGCAGCGTGCCTGTAAAGGACAGCGGCAAAGGCTTATACATGGATGTGACTTGCCGGTCGGAAAACGATCGGATCGAACTCCGCTTTCCCATATATGAATGGATTGACAACTATCCCAACTGCGACGGCGAACATGACCGATGGGACACCAGAATCGTGGGATATCATACGCTGGCGCTGGATCTGACAACGGGTTCTGTTCTGTGAGATTTGAACGCACATGACAAAACCAGCCATTATTTTTGATTTGGATGGAACTCTGTGGGATTCCACCAAAAGCATTCGTGATATCTGGAACACCGTCATTGAGCGGGAGACAAAAATGTCCTACCGTCTGACACAGGAGGACATCTGCGCTCTCATGGGCAAGACCATGGAAGACATTGCTGCCGCACTTTTCCCGGCAGAACCAAAAAGCGAGCAGACCCGGCTCATCGGACTCTGCGGCGAGGCGGAGAATGAATATCTTTCCCGGCACGGCGCGATCCTGTACGACGGTCTGGAAGACACACTCCGCACGCTCTCCAAAGACCACCGGCTGTTCATCGTTTCCAATTGCCAGGAGGGATACATTCAGGCCTTTTTGGAGGCGCATAAGCTGGGGCAGTATTTCACCGACTTTGAAATGTCCGGCCGCACCGGAATGCCAAAGTGGGACAACATCCGCCTGATCATAGAGCGAAACGCTCTTGCAAAGGCCGTCTATGTGGGCGACACGGACGGCGACCGGAAAGCCGCAAACCTGGCCGGCATTCCCTTTATCTTCGCCGCCTATGGCTTTGGCTCCGTCTCCGACCCGGATGGCGTCATCCACGAAATCAGCGAACTCCCCGCCTGTCTCCAAAGCCTTGCAGATATTTGAAACGAGGTACATACACATGAAACCGATCAAAACCGTTAACATTGTTGGCATGGGCGCGCTGGGCCTTCTCTATGGCGCGCTGATCGCCGAGGGCGCCGGCGCAGACTGCGTGACCTATGTGATGGACGAGACCCGCTATGAGCGCCACAAGGACGACCGCTATACAGCAAACGGAAAGCCTGTCCGCTTTTCCATTGTAAAAGCCGGGGATGCAGCGCCCTGCGATCTTCTCATCGTAGCCGTCAAATATCCCTCGCTGGAAAGCGCCCTGGATACCATGGCCACTTCCATAGGCGAGGACACCACCATCATCTCCGTAATGAACGGCATCTCCAGCGAGGAGATCATCGGCGAAAGATACGGCAAAAACCGTATCATTCATGCTGTGGCCCTGGGCATGGACGCTATGCATTTCGGCACGGAACTCATTTATTCCAAAGCCGGACAGCTCTGTCTGGGTATTCTGCATCCCGGCATGCAGGAAAAACTGGATGCACTCACTGCTTTTCTGGACGGCACCGCCGTCACTTACGCCGTCGAAGAGGATATTCTCCACCGGATGTGGAGCAAATTCATGATAAATGTGGGCATCAACCAGACCTGCATGGTATACGGCACCACCTATAAAGGCGCAACCGCCCCCGGAAGCGCCGAATACATGACGCTCATCAGCGCCATGCGGGAGGTAATCCTCATCGCAAACGCCGAGGGCATCCATCTCACAGAAGCCGATCTCACGGAGAGTGTCGGCATTATGAAGTCTCTCGATCCCGATGCTACTCCCTCCATGGGACAGGACCGCATCAACAAGCGTCCATCGGAGGTCGAGCTTTTCGCGGGAACCATGCTCCGCTTCGGGCAGAAGCACGGCCTTCCCCTTCCCTCCAACGAATTTCTCTATAATCGCGTAATGGAGATCGAATCGGTATACTGACTTCCACACAACAAATTAAAGCCCCCGGGATCCACAGTCCCGAGGGCTTTTATTGATCATTCCATATCGCCATAGAGGGGCACGCTATACACGCCCCGGGCATAGAGCTTTTTGAATTCCTCCACCACCGCAGGGAGATCTTCCTTATAGGTGATGCCAAACCAACTGTCCCCCGTGGGAAGGACAGAGACTTTCACCCGGCCGCTCTGAAGCAGTTCATCCACAATAACAGGCAGCAGATATTCATCTTTCAGCGGATCGGCCATATTCGCCCGAAAACGGGGGAAGCCCTCTTCCAGCTGTTCCATAAACGATGGGGGCAGCATCCAGAAATTCATGGACACCAGGCTTTCCAGCGCCAAAGGCCGCCGACCGTTTTCCGTCATCTCCGCAGCACCGTCCGCCGTTTTTATGATATTCCGAGTCTCCTCAATGCGGAGCAGACCTCCGTCTTCCTCCGCAAAACAAATACCGCGGGTAACACCGCCGCTGTCGGACAGGGTATTTTTCAGCACATACCCCACCATGCCGTATTCTTCCGGCTCTCCCGGCTTCCAGGCAGACAAAAAGTCATAGGCCTTGCGGAAAGCGGCTTTTCCGTAATAGTCATCGGCATTGATGACGGCAAAAGGCTCGTTCAGCAGGCCCTTGCAGGACAAGACCGCCTGCCCGGTGCCCCAGGGCTTTCCCCGCCCCTCCGGCGGATCCACAAGTTCCTGAAAGGCATAGGCCCACTTCACGCCCAGCGCCCGAAACCTTTTCTCCATCCTTTGGCCGATGACTTCATAAAAATCCGCCTCGATCTTTCGGCTGATGATGAAGACCACCTTGTTAAAGCCGGCCTCGATGGCGTCATGGATGGAATAATCCATGATGATCTCCCCCTGGGGACCCACCGTTTCCAGCTGCTTCACGCCGGCGCCATAGCGCGAGCCAATGCCCGCCGCCAGCACCACAAGAGTTATATCCATAGGTAATTCCCTTTTTCAATTTCACACAAATATGTTCCCACTATAATCCATTCCCTCTCCATTTTCAAGTGCTTTAACAATTTTATTCTCTGTGTGTGCAGGCTGCACAAAACTCCATCCGACTCCCTATTTAAATTTTTTGCATCCCATGCCCCAACGCCATTGACCTCAGCGCTTTAGTATAGTAGTATACTAGTGTGATAATTCAACCCCGGGAGGTATCGCCATGGCATTGGCTCATAATCAACAGATCGACCAGCTTTTCAACGCCATTCTGTCTCTGAAAAATCTGGATGAATGCTATCAATATTTTGAAGATCTCTTCACTATCAAGGAAACGCTCACCTTCGCCCAGCGGCAGGAGGTGGCCGGTATGCTGGCAAACGGCCAGTCCTACCAGAAAACCATCGCCGAGACCGGCGCCAGCTCCGCCACCATCAGCCGCGTGAAGCGCTGTCTGGATTACGGCACCGGAGGCTATGCCATGGTTCTGGCGCGGCTGAAGGAGGAGACAAAATGACCTTCTCCCTTCGCCCCGAGGAGCAGGCGGCCTTCGCCCTGCGCAGTCTCTATCAGAGCTATGGCTATCAGCAGTATACGGTCAGCAAGTTTGAGGAATACGATCTCTATGCCCAGAACAAGAACTTTCTATCCTCCAAACAGATTCTGACTTTCTCGGATACCAACGGCCATCTTATGGCTCTCAAGCCGGATATCACCCTTTCCATCGTGAAAAACACCCGGGACGATCACCGTACCCGCAAGCTGTGGTACACGGAAAAAGTCTACCGTGTGCCCCGGAACGCATACGGCTTTCAGGAGATTACCCAGACCGGACTGGAATACATCGGTCAGGTAGACCGCTATGCCATGAGCGAGGTACTCATGCTGGCAGCCCGCAGTCTGGAAGCCATTAGCCCCCGCTATGTGCTGGAGCTGAGCCACATGGGCATCCTTTCCGGCATTCTGGCGGAGCTGGAAACACCGGACTCCGGAGCTATTTTGGCCGCCATCGAGGAGAAAAACGCCCACGAACTGGCCGCTCTTTGCCGCCGTCTGGGGCTTGCGGCCGATACGGCCGCCCTGCTGGACGCGCTGTGCCGTCTTTCCGGCCCGGCGGAAGCCGCGCTGGAGACGCTGCTTGCGCTTCCTCTTCCGGAGGCCAGCCGCCAGGCGGCACTGGAGCTGCAGGACATCTGCCGGTTGCTGGCCGTCTTTGGCCATTACCGCGTGAATCTGGATCTTTCGGTTCTGAACGATATGGACTATTACAACGGCCTGATCTTCCGGGGTTTTGTGGACGGCATCGCCACCAGTCTCCTTTCGGGCGGACGGTATGACAGACTTCTGGACCGCATGGGCAAAACCGGCGGCGCCATCGGCTTCGCCGTGTATCTGGACGAGCTGGGCCGCTTCCTGCACCGGGAACGGGAATTCGACGTGGACACACTTCTGGTCTATGACCCGGCAGAAAACCCCGTTCCGGTCATCGCGCTCGCCCGCTCCCTGGAGGAACAGGGTCTCACGGTCCGGGTCCAGCCCAGCGGCGACACAAACATCACCTACCGGCAAAAGTTGGACTCAGAAGGAAAGGAGATGCTGTGACATGGCAGACCTTTTGAACATCGCCCTCCCCAAGGGGCGTCTGGGTGAGAAGGTATACGACATTTTCGAGGCCGCCGGCTATGGCTGTCCCGCACTGAAAGAGCCCAACCGTAAGCTCATCTTTGAAAATGAAGAAACCGGCGTGCGCTATTTCTGGGTCAAGCCGTCGGACGTGGCCATTTATGTGGAGCGGGGCGCGGCGGACATCGGCGTAGCCGGCAAGGACATCCTTCTGGAATACGCGCCGGACGTCTACGAGTTGCTGGATCTGAACATGGGAAAGTGCCGTATGTGCGTAGCCGGTCCAACGGACTTCCGCGACAGCTATACCCATCCCCTTCGGGTGGCGACCAAATTCCCCAATATCGCCCGCAACTACTACGCTACCCAGAGCCGCCCCATCGACATCATCAAAATGAACGGTTCCATCGAACTGGCTCCCATCGTGGGTCTTTCCGATGTGATCGTAGATATCGTAGAAACCGGCAAAACCCTCCTGGAAAACGGCCTGGCGCCGCTGGAGACCATTGTTCCCATCAGTGCCCGGCTCATCGCCAACAAGGCCCGCTTCAAGTTCCGCGGCCAGGATATCAACACCCTCTGCGGCCGCATGGCCGAACTTCTCGCCGAGAAATGAGGAAACAAGACCCATGATGAAAATATACCGCTATGAAGATGTCTCCCCGGACACGCTCCTCATCCGCACCATGGAAAAAAGCGGCGTGCAGGAATCCGTGGCCGGCATCATCGCCGACGTGGCCGCGCGAGGCGACGAAGCCCTTTTTGAATATGCCCGCCGGTTTGACGGCGCAGAGCTTTCCGCGCTGGAGGTCACGCCGGAAGAGATCGACGGGGCCTATCACGCCGTGGACCCGGAGTTCCGGGCCGTTCTGGAGCTGGCCGCCGAAAATATCCGCAACTACCATCGCCATGAGATTCAGGAGCCCTTCCAGTTCCAAAAGCCGGATGGCTCCGTCCTCGGCATGAAGATCACTCCCATCGAAAACGTGGGGCTCTGCATCCCCGGGCGGACGGCGGCTTACCCCTCCTCCGTGCTCATGACCGCCATTCCCGCAAAGCTCGCCGGATGCCGCCAGCTTGTGATGATCTCACCCCCCGGCCCCGACGGAAAGCACCCGGATGCCATTCTCGCCGCGGCGAAGATCGCCGGTGTGGATCGCATCTTCCGAATGGGAGGCGCTCAGGGCGTGGCCGCTCTGGCATACGGAACCCAGTCCGTCCCCCGGGTGGACAAGATCGTCGGCCCCGGCAGCGCCTATGTGGCCGAGGCCAAACGCCAGGTATTCGGCCGTGTGGACATTGACATGATCGCCGGCCCCTCGGAGATCCTGGTCATTGCAGACAGTACCTGTGATCCCGCCTTTGTGGCCGCCGACCTCCTCAGCCAGGCAGAGCACGATGTTCTCTCCTCCGCCGTTCTGGTGACCGACAGCGAAGCGTTGGCGCTGACCGTTCAGGCCGAGGTGGAACGTCAGCTCTCTCTTCTCCCCCGGGAGGACATCGCCCGCGCCTCCATCGAGACAAACGGCAAGATCATCCTCACCCCCGATCTGGACACCGCCATGGACGCCGCCAACGCCCTGGCGCCGGAGCATCTGGAGATCTGCGTGGACGATCCCATGAAATGGCTCCCCAAAGTTCAGAACGCCGGCTCCGTGTTTCTCGGCAAATACTGCCCGGAATCGCTGGGGGATTACCTGGCCGGCCCCAACCACACGCTGCCCACCTGCGGCGCCGCCCGCTTTTCCAGTCCCCTGAGTGTGGACAACTTTATCAAAAAGACCCAGTACACCTGCTTTACGCCCCAGGCGTTGGAGGCCGTGAGCGGAGATATCGCACTTTTTGCCCGAAAAGAGGGTCTGGAGGCACACGCCCGTGCCGCTCTTATCCGCTTTGAAAAGGAGGCCGACTGACATGAGCCGTTTTTTCAGTTCCAGACACGCCGCACTTGTGCCCTATGTTCCCGGCGAGCAGCCCCGGGATATGGAATATATTAAGCTCAACACCAACGAATCCCCCTTCCCCCCCGCGCCAGCCGTGGTTGCCGCTGCAGAACGGGAGGCCGGAAAACTGAATCTCTATTGTGATCCGGATGCCGCCGAGCTGCGGGCCGCCGCCGCAAAGGTCTTCGGTCTGAGGCCGGAAAACGTGCTCCCCGTAAACGGCTCCGACGAGATCCTCTATTTTGCCTTCATGGCCTTCTGTGACGAGACTCACCCCATCGCTTTCCCGGATATCACCTATGGTTTTTATCCCATCTATGCGGACATCCACCACATTCCCTCCCATGTGATCCCGCTGAAGGACGATTTCACCATCGACCACCGGAAATTCTGCGGTCTCAACGAGACCATCGTCATCGCAAATCCCAACGCACCTACCTGTCTCCCCCTCTCCACGGCACAGATTGAGGAGATCCTGCAGACCAACCCCGACCATGTGGTCATCATCGACGAGGCCTATGTGGATTTCGGAGGGGAGAGCTGCGTGCCGCTCATCGAAAAATACGACAACCTCCTGGTGACCCAGACCTGCTCCAAGTCCCGCTCACTGGCGGGCGCCCGACTGGGCTTCGGTCTGGGCAGCGAGGCGCTTATTGCCGATCTGAACACCATCCGCAATTCCACCAATCCCTACAACGTCAATCGCATGACCCAGGCCGCCGGCATCGCCGCCCTGGAAGAAAACGAATACTACATGGCAAACTGCCGCATCATCTGCGAAACCCGGGACTACACCGCCGCCGGACTCCGGGAACTGGGCTTCCAGGTTCTCCCCTCCCGGACAAACTTTGTTTTTGCCCAGAGCCCGGATATTTCCGGCAAAGAGCTTTATGAGGAGCTGCGCTCCCGGGGCATTTTGGTTCGCCACTTTTCAAAACCCCGCATCGAAAATTTCAACCGCATCACCATCGGCACCCGGGAACAGATGGACGCTTTCCTCTGCGCCGTAAAGGATATTCTGAAAGAAAGGGGCGTGTGACCCATGCGCTGCGCTTCCATAGACCGAAAAACAAACGAGACAGACATTTCCCTCGCGCTGAATCTGGACGGCTCCGGCAAGACCGAGATCGCCACCGGCGTGGGCTTTCTCGATCACATGCTGACGCTCTTCGCCCGTCACGGACACTTTGATTTGACCGTCGCCTGCACCGGCGACACAAATGTAGACGATCACCACACCGTGGAGGACATCGCCATCGTGCTGGGCTCTGCCCTGGCGGAGGCCCTGGGCAACAAAGCCGGCATCACCCGCTACGGCAGTTTTCTGCTGCCCATGGACGAAGCCCTTGTCCTCTGTGCTCTGGACATTTCCGGCCGGGCTACCCTGCGCTACGGTCTGAACCCGCCCTCCCAGAAGGTGGGCACCTTTGACACCGAGCTTGTTGAGGAATTTTTCATGGGTTTCACCCGGGCCGCCGGCGTAACGCTCCATCTCCGCCAGCTGGATGGGACCAACTCCCACCACATTCTGGAGGCTGCCTTCAAGGGCTTTGGCCGGGCACTGGCCCAGGCCGTGGCCATTGACCCCGCGCTGGAGGGCGCCATTCCCTCCACCAAAGGAGTGCTGTGATATGATCGCCATTGTGGATTACGGCGTAGGGAACCTGTTTTCCCTTCAAAGCTCCTTCAAACGCATCGGCGCGGACGCCATCGTCACCGGAGACAGAGCCGTCATCGAAAGCGCGGACCGCATCCTCCTTCCCGGCGTAGGCGCCTTTGAGGACGCCGCGCGAAAACTCCGGGAAACAGGACTGGGCGACGTGGTATGCGGGCAGGCCGCAAAAGGAAAGAACATTCTGGGCATCTGTCTCGGCATGCAGATGCTCTTTGACGAAAGCCATGAATTCGGCCGCCACCAGGGTCTTGGCCTCATTCCCGGCCGCGTGGTAGACATGACGCCGGAGGTCGCTCCGGCGCTGAAAGTGCCCCACATCGGCTGGAATCCCCTCCATCTGAAGAAGCCGGATCACCCTCTGTTCCGCCACATAAACGAGGGCGACTGCGTCTATTTTGTCCACACCTACTACGCCACGGACTGTGACGCGGCCGTGCTGGCCACCGCGGAATACGGCCGGACACTGACCGCCGCCGTCGCGAAGGACAATGTGATGGGCTGCCAGTTTCATCCCGAAAAAAGCGGCTCCGTGGGACTTGGTATCCTGCGGGCCTTCTGCGAGCTGTGAGGTGACGCATGTATATTCTGCCTGCTATTGATCTGTATGACGGCAAAGCTGTCCGCCTGTATAAGGGCGATTATGAAAACATGACCGTTTACAGCGATGATCCCCTCTCCGTTGCCCGTGATTTCGAGTCCGCCGGCGCGGAATATATCCACATGGTGGATCTCCAGGGCGCAAAAGACGGCACCTGCCCCAACTTTGACACTGTGGCCGCAGTGGCGGCAAACACCGGTCTCAAAGTGGAGATCGGCGGGGGCATCCGCTCGGAAGATACCATCCGCCGCTACATCGACGCCGGCGTACACCGGGTCATTCTGGGCACCGCCGCCATCACAGACTGGGACTTTTTTTCCTCCATGGTGGCAAAATACGGCAACCGGATTGCCGCCGGGGCCGACTGCCGGGACGGCTATGTGGCCATCAAGGGCTGGCTGGAAACCAGCGCCGTCACCTGCCATGAATTCTGCGAAAAGCTGGACGCCATCGGCGTTTCCACTCTTATCTGCACCGACATCTCCAGGGACGGCGCCATGCAGGGCACCAACCGGGAGTTGTATGCCGATCTGGCCGCCCGCTTCAACATGAACATCATCGCTTCCGGCGGCGTGTCCACCATGGAAGACATCCGAAGTCTCCACGCCATGGGTCTCCACGGAGCCATCGTGGGCAAAGCCTATTACATTGGCGCGATTGACCTGAAAGAAGCCATCGAGGTAAGCAAATGATCACAAAACGAATCATTCCCTGTCTGGACGTAAAGGATGGCCGGGTGGTCAAAGGCGTCAATTTCCTTGGCCTGACCGACGTATCCAATCCCGTGAAGCTGGCGGAGTTTTATTCCGACTGCGGCGCGGACGAGCTTGTATTCTATGACATCACCGCCTCCGCCGAAGGCCGCGCCCTCTTCACCGACATTCTCCGGGAGGTAGCCTCCACCATCTTCATCCCCCTCACCGTGGGCGGCGGCATCAACGCCGTGGAGGATTTCGACCGGGTGCTCAAATGCGGTGCCGACAAGGTCAGTGTGAATTCCGGCGCCATCCGAAATCCCCAGCTTATAAACGACGCCGCCCGTCTCTACGGCAGCCAGTGTGTAGTCCTTTCCGTGGACGCAAAACGGGTGGACGGCCGGTTCCGCGTCTTCGCCAAGGGCGGCCGGGAGGACACCGGTCTAGACACCATTGAATGGATCCGCCGGGGCGTGGAGCTTGGCGCGGGCGAGATCGTGCTCAACTCCATCGACACCGACGGCGTGAAGCAGGGTTTCGATCTGGAAATGCTGGACGCGGTGTGCAGTGCCGTAAACGTGCCCGTCATCGCCTCCGGCGGCGCGGGCTGCATCGACCATTTCACCACCCTGTTCAAGACGCTCCCCAAGGTAGACGCGGGCCTTGCCGCCTCCATCTTCCATTTCGGAGAGGTGGCCATTCCCGACCTGAAGGCCGCCCTTGCGGCAGAAAACATCCTCGTAAGGAGATAAAACATGTTTGACATCGAAACTCTGAAATTTGACGACAAGGGCCTCATCCCCGCCGTAGTGGTGGACTCTGCCACCAAAAAGGTCCTCACTGTGGCCTATATGAACAGGGAGAGCCTCGCCATCTCCATGGAAAAGGGCCTCACCTGCTTCTGGAGCCGCAGCCGCCAGGAGCTTTGGCTCAAGGGAGACACCAGCGGCAACCATCAGCACATTGTCTCCATCACCGCCGACTGCGACCGGGACGCTCTGATGGTGGAGGTCGTGAAAGACGGCCCCGCCTGCCATCTGGGCACGGACAGCTGCTTCAACGAGGTCATTTTTGAGGGTGAGACCGCTCCCGCCTTCCAGTATCAGGCGCTTTACGATATGCTCCGGGGCCGGAAGGACACCCCCAAGGAGGGCTCCTACACCACCTATCTCTTCGAGAAGGGCGTGGACAAGATTCTCAAGAAAGTGGGCGAAGAGTGTACCGAGGTCATCATCTCCGCCAAGGACAACGACAAAGCCAATACGCTCTATGAGCTGGGCGACCTTGCCTATCACGCCATGGTGCTCATGGTGGAGATGGGCCTTACATTGGACGAACTGAAAGCGGAGCTCGCCTCCCGCCATGTCATCGACCACAAGGTCAAGCAGGAAAAAATGGTATGATCCTTCAGAACCTTCACACTCACACGGTGTTTGACGACGGCACCGCCACCGTTATGGACATGGCCAGGGCGGCACTGGACGCAGGGCTCACAAGTCTCGGCTTTTCCGGTCATTCCACACTCCCTTATCGTGACAATTGGGAGATAAAGCCCGGACAGATGCCCGTCTATCTTGCCGCGGTGGCAGAAGCAAAGGAGGCCTTCCGGGGCCGTCTCGCCATTTACAGCGGGTTGGAGCTGGACAGCGCATCGGAAATGCCCGACGAACCGCTGGACTACATCATCGGCTCCATTCACCACATCATTAAGGATGGCCAGTATTTGAGCATCGACTACAAACCGGATGTCACCCGGGATATTCTGGATGTCCACTTCCGCGGAGACCGGGACGCCATGGCCGCGGCCTATTTCGCCCAGTATGACGCCATCGCCAACAATCCGCAGGTGGACATTGTGGGCCACTTTGACCTTCTCAGCAAATTTGATGAAGTCGCCGGCCTCTTTAACAGCAGCGCCCCCGCTTATCGCGACGCCGCTATGGCCGCCATGGAAAAACTCCTCCGCGCCGATAAGATTTTCGAGGTGAACACCGGGGCCATGAGCCGAGGCTACCGCACCGCTCCCTACCCCAGCGAATATCTTCTCCGGGAGCTGAAAGCACGGGGCGGGCGCGTGCTCGTCACCTCCGACAGCCACGCCACCGACACCATCACCCACGCATTCGACACCGTGGAAGACCTGCTGGTCTCCATTGGTTTCAAAGAAATCTGGGTATTGGGCGACACCGGCTTCGAACCCTGGAAAATCGGATAATGAACAGGAAAATCCAGGCTGCAACATGCAGCCTGGATTTTATCGTTTCTAATGTCTGCTCGACATATCAGAATTTGACTATCTCTTTTTATATACGACAAGTTCGGGGTTCTCGCCGTTTGCTTCATAGGTACAGATAAGGATAAAGTCCATATTAGCGGCAATACCAAAGCATTTATTACCGCCAAATTCACATTCCAGTTGATTCCCAAGATATGTTACGTTGTCATTAAGGAATTTTACGATTTTACCGTTGGGAAGACGGTATTCAAGATTGATATACCCACCCACAAGAGCATTCAATTTTTCAACTTTCGGCATCCCTTCTATATTAATAGCGTTAATTTCTTCTATCAGCTTATGTTTGAATTCTTCGAACTTTTCTGCCCCATCAAGATTTTTATAGTTTTTCCAATAGTCAAGTTTTGGGAGCATTTCTTTCATATGAGCACGGACTCGCTCGGATGGGAATTCTTCATTCGCCATATGTGCTACACAAACCTCTATCAGATCATCCATGTTGTGATACATGTATTCTCCATCTGCGTAACACCATTTGCAGTATTCTTCATTAAATAACCCATCTGTTTCTTTACTGGTATTGGAATCCTCCAACGGCATACCGCAGCATTGGCAAACATGTTGTCTTGGGGAACCTAGGAGTGTGTTGATAGAAACATCAAACAGTTTTGAGAGCAGCTTCAAGGTTTCTGTATTTGGTGTGGTTTCTCCATTTTCCCAACGGGATACTGCCTGCCGAGTCACAAATACTTTTTCTGCAAGTTCATCCTGCGACATGCCATTTTTTGTTCTTAGTTCAAGAATAACATTTTTTGTTTCCATCAATTATCACCTCACAAGTATCATACCTCAGGCATTTTGATATGAAAAGCAACTCGCTGTTGCTACCAGTTCGTTAAATTGGAATTTTTCGATCTGTTAATTTGCATATTGTCATATGAACGCATCCTACACAAGAACAGGCACAACAGATCAATCTGTTGCGCCTGTTCTGTGAATGCCGCTCTGTCGAGCGGGTCTTCTTCATTCCTCAGTGAGGATCGTGATGATTTTGTTGTATATCTCCTCCGCGTCCTTGCGGAACTTTCCTTCGATGACCTTGGCCTGCGTCTCATCGGGCACGGCCAGGCGCATGGAGACGATCTCCCCCACGCCGTCCGACAGGCGAAGACTCACGGTCTGACCGCCGTTTGGATCAGGCTCCGTGGTCGTCTCAATCATGCTCTGGCGGCGGAGCGTGGCAGCCACGGGAGCGGTCAGCCGGTCGGCCTTGGCCCGGACGGAATAGGGCAGACTGGAACCCACATAG
>CAZQFN010000003.1:0-38274 GCA_964592685.1 uncultured Oscillospiraceae bacterium
CGCTCGCCCCGGTAGACCTTGCCGATCTGATAGCGGCGGAAGGGGAAGGTGAGCTGGCCGTAGTTCAGGGCCACATATTTGGCCAGGGGCACGGTCAGGTCAAAGCGGAGGGCCAGATCGGTGTCGCCCTTGGAGAAGCGGTAGATCTGCTTTTCGGTTTCCCCGCCGCCCTTGGCCAGCAGCACTTCGGCCGCCTCGATGACGGGGGTGTCGATGGGAGTGAAGCCATAGAGGGCATAGGTCTCCCGCAGGACTTTCATGACGGCGCGCATCTGGGCCTGCCTGGGGGGCAGAAGCTCCATAAAGCCCGAGAGCGTCCGGGGTTTGATTCGTTCCATAATGTATAAATCCTCTCTGCGGACGGGCGGATGCCGTCCGAAAATTACTTTTTCCGCGCGGTGGGGTTTACGATGTCGCGCCAGGCGAAGTCGCCCCGGCGCAGACCCTGGATCAGGACCTCCGCGGTGGCGGCGTTGGAGGCGAAGGGGATGTTGTAAAGGTCGCACAGCCGGGAGATCTCGTTCACCGGGCCCAGAGATTCGGGGCGGGTGGGATCGGCGAAAAACATGACGAGGTCGATCTCGTTATAGGCGATGCGGGCGCCGATCTGCTGGGCGCCGCCCTGGGCCGCGCCCATATAGAGATGGATGGGCAGGCCGGTGGCCTCTATGACCAGTTTGCCGGTGGTGTTTGTGGCGACCACATTGTGCTGGGCCAGAATGCCGCAGTAAGCGATGCAGAACTGCACCATAAGCTCTTTTTTTCCGTCCTGAGCCATTAAGGCGATGTTCAAGATGATTCCTCCAATCCAAAGCAGAATGTGATGATGATAAAGAAGAATAAAAAGCGGTCAGGAGAGCAGGGTCAGCTCGGTTTCCACCTGCTGGGTGCTCTGCTTGAAGTCGAAGTAGTAGTCCAGGACCTCCTTGGCGATGGGGGCCAGGTTGGCGCCGGCGGAGCCGTTCTCCACCACCACGGCGATGGCGATCTCCGGATCGTCCGCGGGGGCGTAGCAGATGAAGGCAGCGTCGTCGGTGACGCCGCCGGTCTCGGTGGTGCCGGTCTTGGCGGCCACGGTGGGCTCATAGCCGTTGAAGGTGATGAACACGGTGCCGTAGGGATCGTTGGCGGCGCCGATCATGCCCTCCCGGATCAGGTTCCAGGTATAGGCGTCAATGTCGTCCAGCTCGTTTGCGATGACGGGCTCCCGGAGATAGATGCTTTCGGAATAGTCATAGCTGGAGACGGACTTGAGGATAGAGCATTCGTAAACCGTGCCGAAATTTGCCAGCGCGGCGCAATAGCGGGCCAGCTGGATGGGGGTGACCATGGTGTCGGACTGGCCGATGGCGGCCTGAAGGGTGTCGCCGGCGTACCAGTCTGCGTCCGCGCCGGTGAAGAGGATGTCCTTCCATTCCGGGGAGGCGATGCGGCCCACGGCCTCGCTCAGCTCGATGCCGGTCTTCTGGCCGAGACCCAGATCCAGGGCGTACTGCTCGATGAGATCGTTTCCGGTGGCGTCGCCGGCCTGATAGAAGAAGAGGTTGCAGCTGGCGGTGATGGCCTCGGTGACGGAGAGATTGCCGTGGACGCCGGTGCAGCGGGGCGTATAGCCGTCCTCGGCGTATTTCATATAGATGCCTTCACAGAGGAAGAGCGTGGATTCGTTGATCTTGTTTTCGTTCAGCGCGGCCAGAGCGGTGACCGGCTTGAAGGTGGAGCCGGGGTAGTAGACGCCGTCCAGCGCCCGGTTCAGAAGGGGGGTGGTCTCCTCGTCCGCCAGAAGTTCGGAGTAATCCTCCTGGAACGTCTCCAGGTCATAGGTGGGATAGTTGGCGATGCACAGGGGCTCGCCGGTCTTCACGTCGATGGCCACCAGCGCGCCGCCGGTGATCATTTCCTGGGCGTCCTTGCCGTTGGCCACGCGGATGGGGTTGTTTTCCGTGCGGTAGTCGTTGGTCTCCTGCACAAAGGAGGCCAGGGCCGATTCGGCCACGCCCTGCAGCTCGATGTCGATGGTGAGATAGACGTGGTTGCCGGGGTCGGGCGCCTCGGTATAAACCGTGCCGGTGACGACGCCGTCGCTGGTGCGGGTGATCTGGGCGGTGCCGTCGGTGCCGTGGAGATATTCCTCAAAGGCTTTCTCCACGCCGCTGATGCCCACGGTGGCGTTGAGGGGATAGCCCAGCGCCTCATAGGTCTCCCGCTCGGCGGAGGAGATGGAGCCGGTATAGCCCAGGATATGGGCGGCGTATTTGGTGTTGTATTCGCGGATATAGCTGACCTGCACCTCGAAGCCGGGGATGTCGGCCTCCATGAGGGCGGTGATGGTGTCGATGCTCACGTCCTCGGCATAGATGTAATCCGAGGTGTTGATCACATAGCGGACGTTCACGGAATAGCGGATGCCGGCGATGGTGCGCATCTCCTCGGCGGAGTAGTTGTTGTCGATGCCGTAGCGGGTGCGCATTTTGGCCATGACCTCCACAGCGGTGGCATCGGGGCTCAGGTCGTTTGCCACGAGCCAGGCCTCCAGCAGCATGCGCTGGGTGATGTTCATGTCCGTGAATTCGAAGGGGGTGGTCATGGTGATGGGGAGATCGTCGTTGTATTCATCCCCGTTGGCCGTCACGACGGAGCACATCTCCAGGATGGTGCTGTTGGCGTCGGCGTTCTCCATGGCGAAAAGCTCGTCGGTGTCGATGAGGAGGTTGTTGCAGTTCCGGTTGGAAACCAGCAGACGGCCGTAGCGGTCCATGACGTTTCCCCGGGCGCCGATGACCGTCTCCTCGGAGACGATGGAGCTTGTGGATTCTATGTAGTTTTTGGTGCCTTCCACGATCTGGAGCTTATAGAGGGTGGAGACATACAGCACCACCAGCGCCGCGGTGACAAGGCCCAGGAAAAATAATCTTCCGGGAGAGATGAGTCGTTTCATGGGAGCCTTTCTGTAACAGGGTTACGACAGGGGCCGTCAGGAGCCCATGGGGCGGGCGGCGATGGCCTTGCAGGGGAAATAAACGGGGATGGCCCAGGGGATGCTCCAGAGGATCTGGAGAAGGCCTGTGCGCCAGACGGCCCAGGCGTCGGTGTCGGTGAAGAAAAGGAAGCGGAACATCTGGGCGGCGGTGATGAGGAGCATGGCCGCGGCCACCAGCACCAGATAGGACACAAAGCCCTTGTGGAGCAGATATTTGCCCAGCACGCCGGCGAAGAAGCCGATGGCGGTGAAGAGGATCATGAAAAGCACGGTCTGCTCCGTATAGCCAAGATCCATGAGGTATCCGGCGGCGAGACCGAGGAAGCCGCCCCAGAGGCCGCCCTCAAACAGGCCGATGGCCACCACGGCGGCGGGGATCATCATGGCCCGGACGCCGAAAAGGGGGATGCGGGCAACGAGAAGATCCTGCAGAATGAAGACCGCCGCCAGCACCAGAGCGTATACAATGGCGCGCCGGAGCTTGGAGAGGTCGATAAGGTCAAGAAGCATGGCTCACTCCTGAATCTGGAAGTCGGTGATGACGAACACCTGGGTGAGATTGTCCAGATCGCAGGCGGGTTCCACAACGCCGTACAGCGTCTGGCCGCTGGCCTCGGACAAAACGGAATGGATATAGCCGATGATAAGGCCCTGGGGGATATAGGTGCCCTTGCCGGAGGTGAGGACAACGTCGCCCTCCACAAGCTGGGCGCTCTCGCCCAGATAGGTGAGCTTCAGATGGCCCTCCTGCATGAGGGCGAAGTCGCCGATGCACATGCCCACGGCCTCCGCCTCGCCCACCAGGGCGCCCACGTCGATGGAGGCGTCTATGATGGTGCGGACGGTGCTCCAGGAGTCGCCGATCTCGATGATCTGGCCCACCAGAGCGCCGTATTCCGTGACCACGCAGTCGCCCACTTCGATCTCCGCGGCGGAGTTCGCGCTGCCCTTGGAGATGGTGAAGGAGCTGGACCAGTTGGAGCTGGACCACTCGGTGACCTTGGCCGGCTCATAGACGAAATCCGTGTGCTTCTGGGCGAAATTCAGAAGCTGGCGCAGGCGCTCGTTCTCCTCTTCGTATTCCGAGGCGTTGATGGCCTGCTGCTGGGCCTCTGCCAGCTGGGCCCGGAGAGAGGCGTTCTCCGCCACCAGCTGGTCGTATTTGTAGATATAGCCGTAAAGGCCCTCCACCCACTGGACCGCCGCTTCCGCCGCCCGCCCCACCGGGGAGGAGACGCCGCCGGCGATGTTGGCGGCAAGGCCGGCCCGGCCGCCCAGAAGGGCTGTGGCCAGAACGATGACGAGCACGGCGACGGCGAGAACAAGTCCCACCCGCAGACCGTATTTTTTGATGTATTCTTTCACAGCAGTATAACTCCAAATTTTTCAAGCATAGAACCGAGCCGGCATAAAGGCAGACCCACCACATTGAAGAAATCCCCTTCGATCCGCTCCACGAAAAGGCTGGCAAAGCCCTGATAGCCGTAGGCGCCGGCTTTGTCCATGGGTTCGCCGGTGGCGATATAGGCTTCGATCTCCCGGTCGGTCATGTTCCGGAAGAAGACCCGGGTCATCTCCGCCCGGGAGAGGGTTTCCGAACCGTCGGTGACGGTGACGCCGGTGAAGACGCGGTGCTCCCGCCCGGAGAGGGCGCGGAGCATGCGGAAGGCGTCTTCCGCATCCCGGGGCTTTCCCAGGATGACGCCGTCCGACTCCACCACGGTGTCCGAGCCGATGACGATGCAGCCGGGGTGCCGGGCGGATACCTCCCGCGCCTTGGCGGCGGAGAGGGCCATGACCGTTTCGGCGGCGTCGGCCCCTTCCGGCGGTTCCTCCGGCCCGGTGGAGGGGTCGATGATAAAGGGGATGGGGAATTTTTCCAGAAGCTCTCTCCGGCGGGGAGAGGCGGAAGCCAGAACGAGATTCATAAAACTCCTTTCGGATAGAGGCCGCGGTCGGTGTTGTTGGGGGTATAGGTGTTCACGCCCCGGTAGCGGCCCGCCACGGCGGCGCACTCCCGGCGGCTCTCCGTGGTGAACAGGAGACGCACGGCCCAGAGGCCCGCGTCGGCAAACACATCCGGCCGGTCGGCCAGAAAGATCTTGGAACGGTTATAGACCACGTTCCGGCAGCCGAATTCCTTCGTCACCGGATAGACGCCGCCGAAGGGATCGCTCATGCTGACGGGGCCGCTGCAGCTGCAGCGGCCGGAGCTGCCCCGGATGAGGCAGTGCTCCGTGACCATCACGGGCACGCGGCCGTATACGATCATCTCCACGTCCGCCGTCCGGGCCAGCGCCTTGATCTGGCGGGCGGAGAGCTGGAAGGAGGCGGTGAGGGAGGCGAAGCCCGCGTGGCGCAGGCGCTCCATGGCCCGGGCGTTGGTGAGGTTCAGCCCCATGTCTCCCCGGAGAGTCATCCCGGCGCCCAGCACGGCGGGCACAAGACCGAGACTGCCGGTGACGGCGTCGGTGATGCCCATGGCGCGCAGCGTGGCCAGAAGCTCCCGCAGGACCGGCTTTTCCTCGTCGGTGACCACGGGGGGCAGCACCGCGGCGATGCGGACGCCCTCCCGGCGGAAATCCTCCAGCCCCGAGGGGCCGGCGGCCAGAAGCTCCGCCGGCGCATAGAGCCAGTCCGGCTTCATGGCGGCCAGCTCCGGGCTCAGCTGATCCTCCCGGCTGATCTGGAAGATGAGCTTGGGCGTGAGCCAGGGATCGGCGGTTTCCGGCGGCTCCGGCCCCTCGCATACCCGGACGTCGGGAAGCCGGCGGGCCTGCTCGGTGATCTGGCTGAGAAGCTCCCGGCGGGCCTCCTCGATGGCCTCGTCGGGATAGTCCAGATGGGGGGCGATGGAGCACTGGGCGCCCACGCAGTTGTAGGGAGTGCCGCCGGTGCGGAAGAGGATCTCCCGCACGCGGCTGGCGGTGATGCCCTGGCGGCCCAGGTCGGTGGGCTCAAAGCCCTCATAGGCGGCCCGGTGGCCGGCGTTGTCCTCCGCGGCGAAAAGGGCGGGCTTTCCCGATTCCAGCACGGCATAGAAGGTCACGGGGATGCGGCGCAGCTCGCTGGACATATATTCCTTGCGGATGGCGGTGAAGGCCCGCTCCTGAGAGCGGTCCGGCTCCCGGCGGACACCCAGCAGGGAGGGCCCCTTTTCCCCGGTGAAATAATCGTCTGTCAGACCGTTGGGGGCGAAAAGCTCCCGGAGCTGGGCGTATTCGTCCTCCGTGGGGAGGGCTTTTTCCCGGAGCGCCCGGGCATACAGCCGGGTGACGAAGGCCACATACTCCGGCCGGCGGCTGCGGCCGCCGATGACGGCGTGGGTCACGCCGGTTTTTCCCAGCTCCTCCAGATGCTCGATGAGGCAGAGCTCCGCCATGGACATGGGGTGATCGTCCATCCGGCCGCCCAGAGAGAACCGCTCCCGGCAGGGCTCGGCGCAGGAGAGACAGCTGTCGCTCCGGCGGCTGTCCCCCAGGGCGCTCATATGGCACTGGCCGCTGTAAGAGATGCAGAGGGGGCCGTGGACATAGACGGAGGTCTGGATGGGGGCGTTTCGGGCGATGTGGGCGATGGCCTCCTGGGAGAGCTCCGGGGCCAGCATGATATGCTCAAAGCCCAGGGCGGCGGCGGTGAGCGCGCCGTCCAGATTGTGGACGCCCATGCGGGCGGAGCCCCACAGGGGCATGTCCGGCAGGATCTTCCGCAGGGCGGTGGCGAGGCCGATGTCCTGGAGGACCAGCGCGTCGGCGCCCTGGCGGGCGGCATAGACGGCCCGGTCGATCATGACGTCCATGTTCTCGTCCGTGGCCAGCTCGCCCAGAGACACGGCGGCCTTGCAGCCCCGCACCCGGCAATAGCGCAGGCACCGGGCCAGCTCCTCCGGGGAGAAGGGATCGCGGGTGGTCTCCGGATGGGAGACACCGTAGCCCATATAGATCATATCCGCGCCGCTCTGCACGGCGGCGATGACGGCCTCCGGGCTTCCGGCGGGAGCAACTAGCTTCAGCATAGGAACCTCTTTTTGTGTCGGTATTGGAAAACAGGCGCTGGTCCGCCTTTATACACATAAGATAACATTCTACATTATAAACAAAAGTAATCCACAAAACAAGAGGAAATCCGTGCCGCGGGGCCCATCCGGGGAGAAGTTTATGGAAAATTAAAGAATTCCCGGTGCATCCGAGGGGATGCACCGGGTGTGGAAAACGGGATGTTCAGTTGTTCCGGAGGGCCTTGAGCCCCTCCAGCACGGAATAGGGGACGCGCAGACCCTTTTCGATTCCGGCGCCCAATTCGATGTGGGGCTTGCGGGTGCCGTGGTAATCGCTGCCGCCGGAGACGCCCAGCCCCATCCGGGGGGCCAGCTCCAGAAGCATGGCCTGTTCCTCCGGGGCGTGCTCGGAATAATAGGCCTCCAGCGCCGCGCAGCCCAGATCCTTGCCGGTCTGGAGGAAGCAGCACAGCTCCACCTCGTCATAGCCGTATTGCAGGGGATGGGCGAGGACGGCGATGCCGCCGGATTTTCGAATGGCCGTGACGGCCATCTCCATGGAAAGGCGCTCCTTGTCCCGGTAATAGGGGCAGCCCTCCCCCAGATAGCGGTCGAAAGCCTCCTTCACGGAGGAGACATAGCCCTTTTTCATGAGATATTCCGCCATGTGGGGCCGGCCCAGAATGGAATCGGGATAGAGCTCGTTCAGGATCTCCAGAGAGATGTCAAAGCCGTCCGCCGCCATGGCGCCCACGATCTTTTCGTTTCGCATGGCCCGCTCGTAAACGGTCCAGTCCAGAACCGGGCGGAGATCCTCCCGGGTGTGGTCCACGAAAAGACCCACGATGTGGGCTTTGTTCCCCCGGTAATCCGCGGAGATCTCGATGCCGGGGATGACTTCCACGCCCAGCTCCCTTCCCGCCTCCAGCGCCTCCGCCACGCCGCCGATGCTGTCGTGGTCGGTGATGGCGATGGCGCCCAGCCCCAGCTCCTTTGCCAGGGCGACGACCCGGGACGGAGAATCGGAGCCGTCGGACGCGGTGGTGTGGATGTGAAGATCGATGAAACGTTCCATGGGGGCCTCCCATACAGGCATTTTTCTGCAGTATACCACAATCGGCGGCCGGATTCAATTTCTCTCGACGGCAAACTTGTAACGACGGGCTTTGGATGCTATAATGACCCTGTATAGATAAATAAGAGCTTTACCGAAGAAACGGAAACGATATCATGGACAATGCAAAAATGAAACTGACCCCCGCGACGGTGCTGGCGGTGCCGGTGGACGTGGCGGACGGGCTTATCCGCGCCGGGGACGGCCATGCGGCTCTGCTGTATCTTCATATCCTGCGCCGGGGCGGCGAGCTGGACGAGACCGCCGCGGCCCGGGAGCTTCAGCTGTCCCGCCAGGCGGTGGGACTGGCGGCGGAGACCCTCTGCCGGCTGGGCATCCTGACCGGCGGGCGCACGCCCCGGCCGGCCCAGGAGCTGCCGGAATATGAGGCGAAGGATGTGGTCCGCCGCACGGCGGAGGACCCGGAATTCATCGCCCTGCTGGGGGAGACCCAGAATGCGCTGGGCCGGGTGCTCACCACGGCGGACATCAAAAAGCTTTTCGGGATCTACGATGATCTGGCCCTTCCCGCAGAGGTCATCATGCTTCTCATAAACCACTGCAGGGAGGAGCATGTGGCGCGCTATGGGGGCGAGCGGTCCCTGGGGTTTGCCTATATCGAAAAGGAGGCCTATGCCTGGCATGACCGGGAGATCGTCACCTATGAGCAGGCGGAGGAATGGCTGGCGGAGAAGGCCCGCCGCAAATCCGTCATAGGGCAGATCCGCCGGGAGCTGGGCATCCAGAACCGGCAGCTCTCCCCCACGGAGCAGAAATATCTGGGCGAATGGCTGGATCTGGGCTTCGGCCCGGAGGAGATCGCCCTGGCGGCGGACCGCACCGTCACCAACACCGGCGAGCTGCGCTGGCGGTATATGAACTCCATCGTCCAGTCCTGGCACAAGATGGGGCTTCATACCGTGGACGAGATCCGGCAGGGGGATAAAAAGCCCTCCGCCCGCCGCGCCAAAGGAAAACCTGACTCGGTGGAAACGACGGTTCCGACCCCGGATGATATAAAAGCGTTGGCGCAGATGCGCCGCAGAATGCAATCAATGGACAACAATTAAAGGAACGATATATATGGACGGACGACTGCTGGCCCGGGCCCGGGCCCAAAAAGAGGATATGCGCCGCCGCGCCATGGCGGAGGATGAGCGCCGCCGCCGCGTGGCCTATGCCCGTGTGCCGGAGCTGCGGGCCATGGAAAGCCGCCTGGTGGCCCTGATGGGCGAGGTGGTCTCCGCGGCCATGGGACAGGGGCGGCCCATTGAGGAGATCAAGGCCGAAAGTCTGGACATTCAGAGCCGCCGGGCGGAGCTTCTGGTGGAAAACGGCTGGCCCATGGACTGGCTGGACGGCGCCTGGAGCTGCCCCGGATGCCGGGACACCGGCTATGTGGAAAGCCGGCCCTGCGAGTGCCTTCTGAAGCTCTATGAGCAGGAGCGGACCAAAGACCTCTCTGCCCTTTTAAAGCTGGGGAATGAGAGCTTTGAGACCTTTGATTTGAGCTATTATGACAGGCAGATTGACAAAAGCATAGGGACTTCTCCCCGAAATCATATGCAGGAAGTATACGATAATTGTCGTGACTATGCTGAAAAATTCGGGAAAAACAGTTTCAGTCTTCTGTTTCGGGGTGGCACCGGTCTGGGCAAGACCTTCCTCTCCGCCTGCATCGCCCGGGTGGTGTCTCAGAAGGGATACTCCGTGGTGTATGAGACGGCGGTGGAGGCCATCGGGGCCTTTGAAAACCAGAAGTTCCGGGACGGGGAAAACGACGCGGACGCCCGGGTGGAGCGGATCCTCTCCTGCGATCTTCTGATTCTGGACGATCTGGGCACGGAGATGATCACGGAGTTTTCCAAAAGCGTGGTCTATACCATCATCAACTCCCGCCTTCTGGCCGGGAAAAAGACCATCATAAGCACGAATTTCTCCATGGACAGGATCGAGGAGGTCTATACGCCCCAGATCGCCTCCCGTCTGACGGGTGAATATCAGGATCTGCCCTTTGTGGGCCGGGACATCCGGCGTCTGCGGAAAGAGCGGGGGCTGGGATGAAAAAACGAAACTGGCTTGAGATCGGGCTTCTGGGAGCCCTGGCCCTGGCGCTGATTCTGGCGCTGGTTCTGAACGGCTGGAAGACCGGCGAGACGACGGTGGAATATGCGTCCCTCTTTGAAACGGACCGGGTCCACACTCTGGACATCCGCCTCTCCGCGGAGGAGTGGGCGGCCTTTCTTGAAACCTGCACCGACAAGCAATACATCGCCTGCGATGTGGTCATCGACGGCGAGACGGTGGAAAACGTCGGTCTGCGGGCCAAGGGAAACAGCTCCATGCAGCGCGTCACCCAGGCCGGAAACGGCCGGTACAGTCTGAAGATCGAGTTTGACCAGTATGTGGACGGCCAGCTCTACAAGGGGCTGGATAAGCTGGCGCTGAACAATCTCGTGAACGACGACAGCGGCATGAAGGATTTTATGGCCTATCGCCTGATGGATGAATTCGGCGTGGCCGCGCCTCTGTGCAGCTATATCTGGATCACCGTGAACGGGGAGGACTGGGGCCTGTTTCTGGCGGTGGAGGCCATTGAGGACAGCTTCCTCCAGCGGAATTTCGGCCTTGACCACGGCGAGCTCTATAAGCCCGACTCCTTCGACGATGACGACGGGGATGCGGACGACGACCGGGAGGAGTCTTCGGAAAGCTCTTCCGGCTGGGCCTCCGGCGGCATGGCCATGGCCGGTATGATGCGCGCCTCCGGAGAAGCGGCGGAAACGGAAGAAACAACGGAAACCCCGGCGGCTGCCTCCGCCGAAACGGCGGAAGCGGAGGAAACGTCCTCCGGAGAGGCTTCGGAAGAAGCGGCGGCCTCCTCCCGGAGCTCGTCCCGGACCTCTTCCAGCCGGGAGATGCGCGCATCCGGCGGTGGCGGCGGCATGCCCGGCGGCATGGGCGGCGGACTCAGCGGTCTGGGAAGCGAGGATCTGCTGCTCCGGTATATCGACGACGACCCCGCCAGCTATCCCAATATCTTCGGCGCGGAGAAAACGGATGTGACAAAGGCGGACCGCCAGCGTCTCATCGCGTCGCTGAAGCAGCTTTCCGCCGGGGAGGATATCCCCTCGGTGGTGGATGTGGACCGGGTCATCCGCTATTTCGTGGTCCACGGCTTCGTCTGCAACGGCGACAGCTATACCGGCTCCATGTACCACAATTACTACCTCTATGAGAAAGACGGCCGGCTCTCCATGATCCCCTGGGACTATAACGAGGCCTACGGCGGCTTCGGCGGCGGGAACAACATGGACTCCACCATCAACGAGCCCATGGACGATCCTGTCTCCTCCGGCACGGTGGAAGAGCGGCCCATCCTCGCCTGGATCTTTGCGGACGAGGAATATCAGAACGAATATCACGCCCTGTATGAGGAATTTCTGCGGCAGTATATCGAGGGCGGCCGGGCGGAGGAGATGATCCGCGAGACGGCGGAGCTCATCGCGCCCTATATGGAGAAGGACCCCACCGCCTTCTGCTCCTATGAGGAGTTTCTGGCGGATGTGGAATGGATGAGCACCTATTTCGCGCTCCGGGGCGCCAGTCTGTGGGCCCAGCTGGAGGGCACCATCCCCTCCACGGAAGAGGGTCAGGCGGCGGACGGCTCCGGGCTCATCGATGCTTCGGCTCTGAGCTCCTCCGGCGGGGAGATGGGCGGCGGCATGCGCAGCCGTTCCGGTTCCTCCGGGGAGGCTTCCGGCGAAACCGCGGCGGAAGAGACGGAGACCGTGGTTCCCGATCCCAATCCCCCGGTGTGAAAACAACCAAGGGAGAAATTGCTATGAATGTTTTGTATGAAGCCCGTGTGACCTATACCTATGGGGAATATCTGGCCTATTCCCGCGTCATTTTCCGGCGGCGGGCTCTGCCGGTCCTTCTGGGGCTGGAGGCGCTGTTTCTGCTTTCGGCGCTGTATACGAAAGGGCTGCTGCTTGCGGTCGTCGGCGCCATCCTGCTGCTGGCGGCGGTCGCCTTTCATAACCGCCGGGTGAAAAAGCTCTACACCTCCGGCAGGCTCCCCCGGGAGCTTGAGATCCATCTTCGGTTCGGGGAGGAGGCGCTTGTGGAGGAGACCGGAAAGGGACCGTTCACCGTGCCCTATGAAAAGCTCCGCGGGATCATCGAGACGAAGACCCACTTTTTTCTCATGACCACCGGAAGCCAGGGCTATATTCTGAACAAAGCAGCCCTTCCCCAGGGGCTGGAGGATTTCCTCCGGAGCCGGAAGGGAAAGAAATAAGCCATGAAAAGAGGCCGCGCCGGGGATTCCGGCGCGGTCTCTTCTTGACTTTAGTCGTCAATGTATTCAAATATGTCCCCAACCTGGCATTGCAGGGCTTTGCAGAGGGCGTTGATCTGGTCGATCTCGATGCGCTTGGTTTCCTCGTAGTAAAGATTGGAAATCGTGTCAGGACGAATACCGGTTTCCATGGACAGCTGGCGCATATTCATTTTACGCTGTCCCAAGAGAGTGGAGATGTTGATTTTAATGGACATAAAGACACCCCTAAAGAAATTTTCTAACTTCTGGGGTTATTATATAACTTGACCAGTGAACTTGGGCGTGATATAATCACGCTAGAAGTGATACAAGAAGGGGGATATGCGGCAGATGGAAGAGATGAGACAGGAGCTGAACGAAAACCTGGTGGACCTGGTGGGTGAGGTGGGGGCGCTGGAGCGCGTTTTGCGGGAGGGACAGAGCGGCGACTTGCTCTCCCAGCAGCCGGCCATACTGGATGCGTATCTTCTAAGATCCCTGCACTATATCGAGCAGTTTACCCATGAGATCCGGCGTCTCTCGGAGCGCATGGTGGAGCGGACGGGACTGTATTCAAAAGAATAAGCGAAAAGAGGCCGCGCCGGGATGGATTCCGGCGCGGCCTTGTTCTGGTGCGGGGTGGGTTATTTGCGCGTCTTCTCGGGGACGAGGAAGATGAATACCAGAGAGCTGATGAGGAGCATGAAGGGATAATACAGGTTGGGGATGATCTGGAAGGCGGAGATCTCATAGCCCAGCTCCGTCACCGCGGCGATGGCCACCAGCATCTGGGCGCCGTAGGGGATGATGCCCTGGAAGATGCAGGAAAAGGTATCCAGGATGGAGGCGGTCTTCCGGGGGCTGATGCCGTATTCCCCGGCCATTTCCTTGGCGATGGGGTTGGCCATGACGATGGCCACGGTGTTGTTGGCGGTGGCGATGTCCATGGCGCCGACGAGAAGGCCCATGCCCAGCTGGCCGCCCCTGCGGCCCTTGAAGATCCTGCGGATGCCGTTCAGGAGCGCCTCAAAGCCGCCGAATTCCCGGATGAGGGCGCAGATGGCGGAGACCAGGATGGCCACCATGGTGGTCTCGAACATGCCGGCGGCGCCGGAGCCCATGTTGGCCAGAAGCTGGGTGGCGGCGGTGGCGCCGGTGGCCAGCATGATGATGGAGCCGGAGAGGATGCCGATCAGCAGCACCACGAAGACATTGATGCCCACGATGCCGCCGATGAGGACGAGGATGTAGGGGATGGTCTGGATGAGGTTATAATCGCCGATGACGGCCTCGCCGGTATAGGAGCCGACGCTCAGAACGGTGAGGATCACGATGGTCACCAGGGCCGCGGGGAGGGCGATCCAGAAGTTTTCCCGGAATTTGTCCTTCATCTGGCAGCCCTGGCCGTTGCAGGCGGCGATGGTGGTGTCGGAAATGAAGGAGAGATTGTCGCCGAACATGGCGCCGCCCACCACGGAGCCCACGCACAGCGGCAGATCAAAGCCGGAGGCGGCGGCCACCGCCACGGAGATGGGGGTGATGAGGGTGATGGTGCCCACGGAGGTGCCCATGGCCCAGGAGACAAAGCAGCTGATGACAAACAGCACCACCACGGCGAATTTCGCGGGGAAGAGGTCCAGCAGGAAATAGGCCACGCTCTCGGCGCTGCTGCGGCCCACGACGCCCACAAAGATGCCGGCGGCCATGAAGATGAGGATCATGGTGACGATGTTCTTGTCGCCTACGCCCCGGCCCATGAGCTCCAGCTTGTCATCGAAGCTGAGAGACTTGTTCTGCAGGCAGGCCACCAGCAGGGCGATGAGGAAGGCCACCACGATGGGAATGTTGTAAAAGCCCATGGGGATCTTCATGACGTATTCGAAGAGAATACCCAGGCCCAGATAGATCACCAGGAACACACCGATGGGAAGAAGGGCTTTGAAATTGCCGGTCTTTTTCATTTTTTACTCCTTTGTATGGGCGGCAGCGGGGCTGACCGCCGAAAATCCACAACATTATATAGGATTTTCGCCGGGGAAGCAATCCCCGGCGTTTTTACGGAATTTTTACAATGCTGCGGTGGAGAGCTTTACGCGGCCGCGGTATGCTGAAAGCGTGATTGGAAATCCTAAATACAGATGTTTTTGAAGGAGAATTAAAATGAACAACATTCGGAAAATTCTGGCCGCGGCCATGGCGGTGCTGATGCTCATGAGCCTTGCGGCCTGCGGAAACAAGACCGACGGGGAGGCGGGCTTCGACGCATCCTCCCAGATCGGCGTCATCTCCCGGGAGGACGGCTCCGGCACCCGCGGCGCCTTTGTGGAGCTGTTCGGCGTGGAGCAGAAAAACGAGGCCGGCGAGAAGATCGACTACACCACCCCCTCCGCCGTCATCACAAACTCCACTTCCGTCATGATGACCACCGTGGCCGGGGATGAATACGCCATCGGCTATATCTCTCTGGGCTCTCTGAACGACACGGTGAAGGCCGTGCGCATCGACGGCGCGGAGGCCTCTGCCGAAAACATTGAAAACGGCAGCTATGCCATTGCCCGTCCCTTCGTGCTGGCGACGCGGGAGGAACTCTCCGCCGAGGCCCGGGACTTCGTGAGCTTTATCCTCTCCGCCGAGGGTCAGGCCATCGTGGCCGACAACGGCTATATCGCCGTGGAAGACACCGGCGCCTATGAGAGCACCGTGGAATCCGGCAGGGTGGTCGTGGCCGGCTCCAGCTCCGTCACCCCCGTGATGGAGAAGCTTCAGGAGGCCTATGAGGCGGCCAACCCCGGCGTCACCGTGGAGGTCCAGCAGAGCGATTCCTCCACCGGTGTGGCCTATGCCATCGACGGCAGCTGCGATATCGGCATGGCTTCCCGCGAGCTGAAGGACTCCGAGTTGGAGAAGGGCGCCGTCCCCACGGTCATGGCCATGGACGGCATCGCGGTCATCGTGAACAACGCCAGCCCCGTGGAGGAGCTCAGCGCCGGACAGGTGCGGGCCATCTTCACCGGCGAAGTGACCGAATGGGCCGAAATTATTGGTTGATCTGGCAAAAGAATGGAAAACAAAGGGACCGCAGGAATTTTGCGGCCCCTTGTCCCCGTAAGGAGAAGATATGAAGAATTTTAAGGAGCGGGCCATGCAGATCGTGTTTTTGCTGGCGGCCTGTCTTTCCATCGCGGCGGTGGCGCTGATCTGCGTTTTCCTGTTTGCAAACGGTGTGCCCGCCATCCGGGAGATCGGCCTTTTCAAGTTCCTGTCCGGAACGGAATGGCGGCCGGCAAATGATGTATACGGCATTCTGCCCATGATCGTGGGCAGCCTCTATGTGACGGCGGGCGCGCTGCTTCTGGGCGTGCCGCTGGGCATTCTGATGGCGGTGTTTCTGGCCCGGTTCTGCCCCCGGCGGCCGGGAAAGCTTATGGAATCGGCGGTGAACCTCATGGCGGGCATCCCCTCGGTGGTCTATGGCTTCTTCGGTCTGGTGGTGCTGGTGCCCTTTGTGCGGGAGACCTTCGGCGGCCGGGGCATGAGCGTTCTCACGGCCTCGGTGCTGCTGGGGATCATGATCCTGCCCACCATCGTGAGCGTGTCCCTGTCCGCCATCCGGGCGGTGCCCCAGAGCTATTATGAGGGCTCGCTGGCCCTGGGCGCCAGCCATGAGCGGAGCGTGTTCGGGGCGGTGCTGCCGGCGGCCAAAAGCGGCGTGCTGGCCGGGGTGATCCTGGGGTTGGGCCGGGCCGTCGGCGAGACCATGGCGGTGGTCATGGTGGCGGGAAACCAGCCGGTGCTCCCGGAAAAGCTTACCGCCGGTGTGCGCACGCTGACGGCCAATATCGTTCTGGAGATGGGCTATGCCACCGACCTCCACCGGGAGGCGCTCATCGCCACGGCGGTGGTGCTGTTTGTGTTCATTCTCCTCATCAATCTCTCTTTTTCGCTGCTGAAACGGAGGAAGAATGCATGAAGAGCATAAACAGAATTTCCCTTGGCCAGCGGTGGCGGATGTATAAGTCCGATCCCTTGTCGCTGGTGCTGTTTCTGCTGGTGTGTCTGGCGGCGGCGGTCACCGTGGGGACGCTGGTTTTCATCATCGGCTATATTCTGGTGAAGGGCATTCCCCACCTGAGTCTCAGCCTGTTCGCCTGGGAATACAACTCCGAAAACGTCTCCCTCATGCCGGCGCTGGTAAACACCCTGTATATGACCGTGCTGGCGCTGCTGTTCGCGGTGCCCGCGGGCATCGGCGCGGCGGTGTATCTGACGGAATACGCCAGGCGGGGCAACAAGCTGGTGGGCGTGGTCCGCATGGCGGCGGAGACCCTCTCCGGCGTGCCCAGCATCGTCTATGGCCTTTTCGGCGCCCTGTTTTTCGTGAAAGCCCTGGGTCTGGGGCTGAGCCTGCTCTCCGGCGCGCTGACCATGGGGGTGGTCATCCTGCCGCTGATCATGCGCACCACGGAGGAGGCGCTCCTGTCCGTGCCGGACAGCTACCGGGAGGGCAGCTTCGGTCTGGGCGCGGGAAAGCTCCGCACGGTGTTTCAGGTGGTGCTGCCCTCCGCCCTGCCGGGCATCCTGTCCGGGGTGATCCTGGGCGTGGGCCGCATCGTGGGGGAGTCGGCGGCCCTGATCTTCACGGCCGGCACCGTGGCGGAAGCGGCCACGGGCGTTCTGGCCTCGGCCCGCACGCTGTCGGTGCATATGTATGTGCTCTCCGGCGAGGGCCTTCATATCGACGAGACCTATGCCACGGCGGTGGTGCTGCTGGTCGTGGTGGTCGCCATCAACGCCCTTTCGAATTTCGCGGCGAAAAAGTTGGGAGGAACGAAACTTGGAAAATAAAATCACCGTTGAAAACCTGAACCTGTATTATGGGGAGTTTCAGGCGCTGAAAAACATAGACCTGCAGATCCCCGAAAAGAAGATCACCGCCTTCATCGGCCCCTCCGGCTGCGGCAAATCCACCCTTCTGAAAACGCTCAACCGCATGAACGATCTGGTGGAGGGCTGCCGCATCACCGGGCGGGTGGCGCTGGACGGGGAGGATATTTACGGCGGCATGGACATAAACCGTCTGCGCAGACGGGTGGGCATGGTGTTTCAGAAGCCCAACCCCTTCCCCATGAGCATTTATGACAACATCGCCTACGGTCCCCGGACCCACGGCGTGAAGGGAAAGGCCGGGCTGGATGAGATCGTGGAAAAATCTCTCCGGGGAGCGGCCATCTGGGACGAGGTGAAGGACCGGCTGAAAAAATCGGCCCTGGGCCTTTCCGGCGGCCAGCAGCAGCGGCTCTGCATCGCCCGGGCTCTGGCCGTGGAGCCGGAGGTGCTGCTCATGGATGAGCCCACCAGCGCCCTGGACCCCATCTCCACGGCGCGGATCGAAGAGCTTGCGGAGGAGCTGGAAAAGCAGTATACTATCGTTATCGTCACCCACAACATGCAGCAGGCGGTGCGCATCTCCGACAGGACGGCGTTTTTCCTTCTGGGGGAGATGGTGGAGTTCGACGACACGGAAAAGCTGTTTTCCATGCCCCGGGACAAGCGGACGGAAGATTACATTACGGGGAGGTTTGGATAATGCGATCCAGATTTGACGAACAGCTTGCCGAGCTCGATCACGAGCTTATCGCCATGGGAAGCCTCTGCGAGGCGGCCATTGCCCAGTCTGCCAAGGCGCTTCTGGAAGGAAACCGGGCGCTGGCGGCGGGGGTGGCGGAACTGGAAGACCGGATCAACCGGAAGGAGCGGGAGATCGAGAGCCTGTGTCTGAAGCTTCTGCTTCAGCAGCAGCCGGTGGCCCGGGATCTGCGGGTCATCTCCTCCGCGTTGAAGATGATCACGGACATGGAACGCATCGGCGACCAGTCCGAGGACATTGCCGAGATCGTATCCCAGGCGAATATCCCCGCTCTGGGGGAAATGATGTATATCCACGACATGGCGGAGGCCGTCATCCGGATGGTGACGGAGAGCATCGACGCCTTCGTGAACCGGGATGTGGCCATGGCGGAGTCGGTGGTGACCCGGGACGATGTGGTGGACGGATATTTTGACAGGATCAGGGAAACGCTGATCCGGCGTTTCAGCCGGCCGGAGACCGATGGAGAGGCCGCGGTGGATCTTCTGATGATCGCCAAGTATTTTGAGCGCATCGGCGACCACGCGGTGAACATCGCC
Source organism: uncultured Oscillospiraceae bacterium (assembly GCA_964592685.1). GTDB lineage: Bacteria > Bacillota > Clostridia > Oscillospirales > Oscillospiraceae > CAJOIG01. The sequence goes on from CAZQFN010000003.1 coordinate 18,602, forward strand.
CAGTGGGTGCTGTTTTCCATCACGGGCAGCCGGGAAGGAGGAGACTCATGATCTTTTGTGTGGAAGACGATGCGGGCATCCGCAATATGGTGGTCTATACCCTCAATGCCTCCGGCTTTCCCGCGGAGGGCTTTTCCGACGGCGGGGAGCTGTTTCATGCCCTGGAGACCCGGCGGCCCCGGCTCATCCTGCTGGATATCATGCTGCCCGGCATGGACGGCATCGAGATCCTGAAGACCCTGCGGGGCCAGAGCGCCACGGCGGACATCCCCGTCATCATGGCCACCGCCCGGGGCACGGAATACGACAAGGTCGTCGGTCTTGATCTGGGGGCGGACGACTATCTTGCCAAACCCTTCGGCATGATGGAGATGGTCTCCCGGGTGCGGGCCGTTCTGCGGCGCGCGGAGCCCCGGTCGGACAGCAGCGTGCTCCGGGTGGGGCGGCTGTCCCTCAACCGCACGGAGCACACCGTGAATGTGGCCGAGGAGCGGGTGAAGCTCACGCTGAAGGAATATGAGATGCTGCGCCTGTTTATGGAGAATGTGGGCCGGGTGTTCACCCGGGACCAGCTCCTCACCAGCATCTGGGATGCGGACTACGCCGGCGAGACGAGAACGGTGGATGTCCACATCGGCACGCTGCGCACCAAGCTGGGCCCCTGCGGGGATTACATCGAAACGGTGCGGGGCGTTGGCTATCGGATGGAGGCAAGGGAATGACAAAACGTATTTTCCGCTCCATCTGGCTGGTGGCGCTGGCGGTGTTTCTGGCCTCCGTGGTGCTCATCATGGGCGTTTTGTACAGTTATTTCACGGCGGTGCAGCAGGAACAGCTCCGCACGGAGACCGCCCTCGCCGCCCAGGGCGTCATGCTGGAGGGCGACGGCTATTTCCAGGGCCTTGAGGCAGAAAGCTGCCGCATCACCTGGATCGGGGCGGACGGCACGGTCCTGTATGACAGCGAGAGCGACGCCGCGGCCATGGAGAATCATCTCGACCGCGAGGAGGTCCGGGAGGCGCTGGAAATCGGCTTCGGCGAGAGCCAGCGGTATTCCACCACCCTTATGGAGCGCTTTCTCTATTCGGCGAAGCGTCTGCCGGACGGGACGGTCATCCGCCTGTCCTGCGAGCAGCAGAGCATTCTGATCCTGGTTCTGAGCATGCTTCAGCCCATGGCGGTGGTCATTGCCATCGCCCTGGCCCTGGCGCTGCTTCTGGCGGCCCGGGTGTCCAAGCAGATCGTGAAGCCTCTCAACGAGCTGAATCTGGATGAACCGCTGAAAAACGAGGAATACGACGAGCTTGCCCCGCTGCTGCGCCGCATCGACAGCCAGCAGCAGCAGCTCAAGGGCCAGAAAATGGAGCTCCAGCGGCGGAAGAAGGAATTCGAGGCCATCATCGGGAGTATGAACGAGGGTCTGGTCCTGCTCAACGCCAAAGGGCGCATTCTGAGCATCAACCCCATGGGCGCCCGCATTCTGGGGACCGACACCGGCTGTGTGGGCCGGGATATACTCACCGTGAACCGGAATCCGGCCCTTCAGAATCTCCTTGCCCAGGCCCAGGAGGGCCGGCGGGGGGAGCGGGTTCTGGAGATCGGCGGCAGCGGCTATCAAATGGACGTGAGCCCCGTGCTCACCGACGGCGCCGTCACGGGCGTGGTCCTGCTGTTCATCGATGTGACGGAAAAAGAGCGGGCGGAGGAGATGCGCCGGGAATTCACCGCCAACGTCTCCCATGAGCTGAAAACGCCGCTGCACACCATCTCCGGCTGCGCGGAGCTGCTGCAGAGCGGCCTTGTGAAGCCCGGGGACGAAAAGCAGTTCGTGGGCCAGATTTACAGCGAGGCCCAGCGGCTCATCCAGCTGGTGGAGGATATCATCAACCTGTCCCATCTGGACGAAGGGGCGGAGGAGATGCGCCGGGAGACGGTGGAGCTTTACGCTCTGGCGGAGAGCACCATCGCAAGCCTTGCCCCCATGGCGGAGCGTGCCGGCGTGACCATGAAGCTCACCGGCGCCGCCGCGGAGGTGGACGGCGTTGAGCAGCTGTTGAGCGGCATTGTCTACAATCTCTGCGACAACGCCATAAAATACAACCGGCCCGACGGGACGGTGGAGGTCTCGGTGGAAAAAACCGGCAGCGGCGTGAGCCTGTCGGTAAAAGATACCGGGATCGGCATCCCGGTGGAGCACCAGCAGCGCATTTTTGAGCGCTTTTACCGGGTGGACAAGAGCCACTCCAAAGAGGTAGGCGGCACGGGTCTGGGCCTCTCCATCGTGAAGCACGCCGCCATGGTCCACGGCGCCGCCATCGATCTGAAAAGCAATCCCGGCGAGGGAACGGTCATCACGATTCTTTTCCCCGCCAAGACATAAGGAGTCTGAGCAATATGACATACAAGCGCATTCTGACGATCCAGGATATCTCCTGCGTGGGCCAGTGCTCCATGACGGTGGCGCTGCCCATCCTGTCCGCCTGCGGGCTGGAAACGGCCATTCTGCCCTCGGCGGTGCTGTCCACCCATACCGGCGGCTTCACGGGGTATACCGTCCGTGACCTGACGGAGGATTTTCCCGCCATCCGCAGCCACTGGGCGAAGGAGGGGCTCTCCTTCGCCGGCGTTGTGACCGGCTATCTGGGCAGCACCCGGCAGGTGGATCATGTGGAGGAAATCTTCCGCACCATGGTCGCCCCCGGCGGAAAGATCGTGGTGGATCCGGCCATGGCAGATAACGGGAAGTTATATCCCGGCTTTGACGGGGTCTATGCCGCGGCCATGGGCCGTCTGTGCGCGCAGGCGGATGTGATCGCCCCCAACATCACGGAGGCCTGCATCCTCACCGGCCATCCCTATGCCGAGAGCTATGACCGGGACTATGTGGAAGAGCTTCTGGATAAACTTGAAAAGCTGGGGGCCGGGAGCGTGGTGCTCACCGGCGTGAGCTTCGGCCCGGCGGAGACGGGCGTGGCCATCCGGGAAAAGGGAGAGACCCTGTATTACCGCCACCGCCGCATCGCCAGAAGCTATCACGGGACCGGCGATATCTATACCGCGGCCATGGCCGGCGCCTGGATGAGCGGCCGAAGCCTCTATGAGGCGGCGAAGATCGCCGCGGATTACACGGTGCTCTGCATTGAAAACACCGTGGATGACGGCAGCCACTGGTATGGCGTGAAATTTGAAACGGCCCTTCCGGCGCTGATCGACAGCCTCCGAAAGGAATAAAAATGATAGCAGGAGGTATGCTGCTGTGAGCATGACCTATGAAGAGATCCGGCGGGATCCGGCCATCCGGACCTACATCACCCAGGCGGATGCCTCGCTGAAGGCCCTGGGGTTCACGGAGCACAGCTTTGCCCATGTGACCCGTGTGGCGGAAATGGCCGGCTATATCCTCACCACGCTGAACTATCCGGAGCGCACGGTGGAGCTGGCGAAAATCGCGGGCTTTCTCCATGATATCGGAAATCTTGTGAACCGCATTGACCACAGCCAGAGCGGCGCGGTGATGGCCTTCCGCATTCTGGACAATCTGGGCTTTGAGGCGGAGGAGATCGCCATCGTCACCACCGCCATCGGCAACCACGACGAGGGCACCGGCGTGCCGGTGAACGAGGTGGCGGCGGCCCTGATCCTGGCGGACAAGTCCGATGTGCGCCGCTCCCGGGTGCGCAACGGGGATATGACCCAGTTTGACATCCACGACCGGGTGAACTGGTCGGCCACAAAATCCGAGCTGAAGATCAACGAGGCCCACACCCTCATCAAGCTGAAGCTCTCCGTCGATCCCCATTTCAGCTCGGTCATGGACTATTTCGAGATTTTCATGGGCCGCATGATCCTCTGCCGGAAGGCGGCGGAGCGGCTGGGGCTCCAGTTCAAGCTCATGATCAACGAGCAGCAGCTGGTCTGAAAAATCAATACGGAACAAAGAAGCTCGGGCCGCAGGATGACTGCGGCCCGAATACTTTACATAGAATTTACAAAGGCCCGGTTTAGAATTTGATATTCCCCCGATAGAATAGAATCGTTTTGATATGATCTGATATTTGAAAGGATTGCGGATATGACGATTTTTGATGTGCTGACCATGATCGGCGGCCTGAGTCTGTTCCTGTTTGGCATGAATCTCATGGGCGAGAGTCTGGAGCGCCGGGCCGGCTCCGGTCTGCGCGCCATTCTGGGAAAGCTCACCTCCGGCAAAATGATCGGCTTCCTCATGGGCCTTGGCGTGACGGCCATCATCCAGAGCTCCTCCGCCACGACGGTCATGGTGGTGGGCTTTGTAAACTCCGGTCTTATGAGTCTGAAGCAGGCGATCAATGTGATCATGGGCGCCAACGTGGGCACAACGGTGACGGCCTGGATCCTCTCTCTTGCGGGCATCGAGAGCTCCAATGTGTTTGTGAAGCTTCTCAAGCCCACCTCCTTCACCCCCATCCTGGCGCTGATCGGCGTGATATACTATATGTTCTGCAAAAACCCCAAGAAGAAGGACACCGGCATGATCCTTCTGGGGTTTGCCACGCTGATGTTCGGCATGGACACCATGACGAACGCGGTCTCCGGGCTGAAGGACAGTGTGGCCTTCCAGAACCTGTTCCTTTTGTTTAAAAATCCCGTTCTGGGCGTTCTGGCCGGCGCGGTCCTGACGGGCATCATCCAGTCCAGCTCCGCCTCCGTGGGCATTCTTCAGGCGCTGGCGGCCACGGGCCAGGTGTCCTATGGCGCGGCCATTCCCATCATCATGGGCCAGAACATCGGCACCTGCGTCACGGCGCTGCTCTCCTCCGTGGGCACGAACCGCAACGCCCGCCGGGCCGCGCTGGTGCATCTGTGCTTCAATGTCATCGGTACCATTGTCTGGCTGAGCGTGTTCAGTCTCGCGAAGGCCCTGTTCCAGCCTGCGCTGCTGGATCAGTCCGCCTCTCTCATGGGCATTGCCGTGGCCCACTCCGTCTTCAACATTCTCTGCACGGCGCTGCTTCTGCCCATGTCCGGTCTGCTGGAGAAGCTGGCCTGCCGTCTGGTGCCTGACGCGCCCGGCAAGGAAACGGTGGCCGAGCTGGACGAGCGCCTGCTGGCCACGCCCTCCGTGGCCCTGTCCCGGTGCCGCGCCATGATCGAGGAGATGGCCGGCACCTCCGCCGATGCGGTGAAGGGCGCCGTGAAGGCTCTCTGGGACGGCGGCAAGGAGCTGGCTGCGGATATCCGGGAAAAAGAGGAAAAGGTGGACCACATCGAAGATGTTCTGGGCACCTATCTCGTAAAGCTGAGCCAGAGCCATCTGGACGCCGCCGACAGCAACGAGGCGGCCATGTATCTGAAGCTTCTGGGCGACTTTGAGCGCATCGGCGACCACGGCATCAACATCCTGGAATCCGCCGAGGAGATCCGCCAGAAGGACGTCAGTCTCACGGCGGAGGCCGATGGGGAGCTGAAGGTCCTCACCGGCGCGGTGAGCGAGATCCTGGATCTGGCGGTGCGGTGCTTCGTTGACCGGGATCTGATCGTGGCGGAATCCGTGGAACCTCTGGAGCAGGTGGTGGACGATCTGAAGGAGGCGCTGCGCGCCAATCACATCTCCCGTCTGCAGCAGGGGAAGTGCTCCGTCACGGCGGGCTTCATCTGGGGCGATCTGCTCACAAGCCTGGAGCGCATTGCCGACCACTGCTCCAACATCGCCATCAGCGTGAACGATATGGCCCACGGCAATCTGAATGTTCACGAATCCCTCCGGGAGTACCGCCGGGACAGCGAGAGTTTCCAGCGGCAGTACAAAACCTACGGCGAACGGTTCTCTCTCTCAAAATAAAAGATAAACCGCGGGGAGTCTGCAGAAATGTCTGTGGGCTCCTTGTGTTTTTTATGCCGCCGTGGTAGAGTAAAGCATTCCTTTTTTCGAGGCGCTTATGGAGATCGTGATCGCATTTCTGATATTTCTGCTGTGTATGGGCCTCTGTCTCGCCCTGGGCGTCACCATGCTTTTGCCCCTGGGGGTGGGGTTCGGGCTGTTTTTCGCGCTGGCGGTGCGCCAGGGCCACGGGCCGAAGGCGGTGCTGAAAATGGCGGCGGCCACGCTGCCGGAGTCCTTCATCGTCATAAAGGTCCTCCTTCTCATCGGCTGTCTGACCGGTCTGTGGCGCTCCTGCGGGACCATTGCCTATTTTGTGGTGGGAGGCGTGAGTCTGATGCCTTCGTCCATGTTCCTGCTGGCGGCGTTTCTGCTGGCGGCGGTGATGTCCTTTGCCCTGGGCACCAGCTTCGGCGTGACGGCCACCTGCGGCGTGATCCTCATGGCCATCGCCCGGGCGGGGGGCGTGAATCCCCTGCCGGCGGCGGGGGCCATCTATTCCGGCGTCTATGTGGGGGACCGGGGCTCGCCCGCGGCCTCCAGCGGCAATCTGGTGGCGGCCCTCACCGGCACGGACATGCGGGACAATGTCCGCCGGATGCTGCCGTCCTCCGTGCTGCCCTTTCTGCTGTGCTGCGGGATCTATGGGGCGCTGTCGGTCCTCTTTCCCATGGAGCGGACGGACGTGTCCGTTCTGACCCGGCTGGAGGAGGCCTTCGTCCTCCACTGGAGCTGTCTGATCCCGGCGGCCCTCATGCTGGTGCTGCCCTTCTGCCGGGTGCCCATCCAATGGAGCATGGCGGCCAGCATCGCCGCCTCTTTTGCGGTGGCCATGGCAGTGCAGGGGCAGGGCTTTTTTGAGACCCTGTGGACCATGCTGGCGGGCTATAAGCCGGCGGAGGAGAATCTCTCGGCCCTGCTGGCCGGGGGCGGCGCCGTCTCCATGCTGGAGGTCAGCGGGATCCTGCTCCTCTCCGGCACCTATGGGGGCATTTTCCGGGAAACGGGGATGCTCACTCCCGTGACGGATAAGCTCCGGGCCCTGGTCGGGAAGATCGGCCGCTATCCCGCCATGCTTCTGTCCGGGCTTGCGCTCTGCGCCATGTTCTGCAACCAGACCATCGGCGCCATCATGCAGAGCCAGCTCGCCGGGCCGCTGTATGGCCCGGAGGAAAAAACGGAAAAGATGCTGGATATGGAAAACTCCGTCATCCTGACCGCCGCGCTGGTTCCCTGGTGCATCGCCTGCTCCGTCCCTCTGGGGATGATGGGTGTGGGGGCCGGGGCCATGCTCTTTGGGTTTTATCCCATGCTCCTTCCGCTGTGCTTCTGGGTGAAGCGGGCGGGAGAGCGGAAGCGGGAAAGGAAAACAGCCGAATAACAAATGCCGTCCGGCGGAAAGCCGGGCGGCATTTTTGGGTTGTCAGGAGCGCTTTTTGCGCTGCCACAGGAAAAGTCCAAGACAGACAAGGACCGCAAGGCCGGTGATGACCGCGCCGGGGATCAGGCCGGGGGGCGTATAGCGCAGCTCCACGGTGTGCTCGCCCTCCGTGACGGCCAGGGCCATGAGACAGTCCTGCACCTCCGTCGGCTCCACGGTCTCCCCGTCCAGCCGGATCTGCCAGGCGCTGTCAAAGGGGATGGTGAAGACCAGAAGGCTGTCCCCGCTGCCGGTGGTGAAGGTGCCGGCGTAGTGGGAGGGGGAGAGCTTCTCAAGGACGCAGCCGCCGGCTTTCAGAGCCTGAGAATAGGCGGCGATGGCCCCGTCGTTCTCCGTGGCGAAGGCGGCGTAGTTCAGAGTGATGTCCAGAGCGGTCTGGAGCTTCACGGTGACGGTGTCTCCGGCGGCAAAGGTGCCCAGATACAGGGTGCCGTTTGTCTGGGCGGAGGCATAGGCGGCGGTATAGGCGTTGTTCACAAAGATCATCACGCCGGGGAAGTCGGGGATGTCAAACTGGCCGTAGAGCCGGCCGTCCGCCTGCACGGTGAGAGTATACTCGATGGTGGAGAGACCGGCGGCCTCCTGGGTGAAGCGGCTGCCCTGGGCGGTATAGTTGGTCAGGGTCATGCTCTCCACCGTCGCCGGGGTATAGAGATCCATGCCCACCTCGGGGGCGGCGGCCCCGTAAAGAGCCTGGAGACTGTCAAAGGCGGAGCCTGTGTCCGTCTGCCCGGCGATGGCCGCGTCCGCGGTCCAGGCGATGGGCAGAGCGTTTTCGTTCTCTCGGACGGTATAGCCGTTGGCCTCCGCGATGGGGTCGTAGTTTTTGGAGGATGTCTCGCTGACAAGATACCGGACGCCCAGAAGGGTATCCGCCGCGGCGGTGACGCCGCTGCCATACAGGCTCCAGAGGTCGGTATAGCGGTCAAAGCCCAGCCGGTCCAGAAGATCCAGACTCTTCTGGGAGATGGTGGAGCCGTAGTGGGAGATGCCGTCATAGCCGAAGAGCATGGGCTCGCAGCGGTTCATGTCAAACATGGTGGGGCTCTCCGTGCGGACATAGGTGCCGTCGTCGGGGACCAGCTCAAAGGCCTCGGCCTTGGCGGAGACATATTCGGAATAGGCGGCTGCGTCCGAGGAGGGGACGGTGAGATCGTCCAGAGAGAGCTTGGCGTTTGCGGCCAGTTCTCCGGCCTGAAGCAGGAGCAGGGCGGCCATCAGAGCGCAGCCCGTGCGTTTGCCGGCTTCGGCGCGGGCCAGACCCCAGGCGATGCCGGCGGCGGCCAGGGTGATGATGCCTGCCCAGATGGCCGAGTGCCATGTCACATAGTCATAGCTCCGGCCCGCGAACACCAGAAGCGAGAGAAGCAGGGAGACCAGCACCGGGATCGCGGCGTGCCGGGGGCGGAAGCCCTCCCGGAGATGGCGGAGCTCGTCGTCCGCGGCCATGCACAGCAGGAAGCTGAACAGGAAGGAATAGCGGTAATTATACCAGCTGGGGGTGTTCAGGCAGTGCCAGATGAGATCCGGGGCCGAGAGCCAGAAGGACAGGGCCAGAACGGTCAGGAAGCATCCGGTGAGGATGCGGCGGCGCCGGGGGATGCGGGGGTTGGCGAAATACAGGACCGCCATCACCAGCGTTGCGGTGCCGCAGAAGATGTGGGGCATGCCAACGGGCATGATCTCCTCATAGTTGAAGGCGGCGGGATAGAGCTTGGAGAAGAGTTCGGGGAAGAAGAAGTTGGTGTCAAGGGTCAGGACGGAGAGGGAAAACTCCGCCTTGCCGCCGGCCAAAGACAGGAAGGCGGGCAGCAGGGCCACCGCCGCCAGCGCCCCGGCCAGAAGACTGGAAAGACCGAAGCGAAGGGCCGCCGGCCACCATTTCGGGCGATGGGCCTTCTCCCGGGCCAGGTATTCATACAGGAAAAACAGCACGGAGAAGATGCACAGGATATAGCCGATGTAGAAATTCATGAACAGGGCGCCGCCCAGAGAGAAAACATAGAGCCAGGGCTTCTTTTCCTCCGTCAGCCGGGCGATGCCCAGGGCGATGAGGGGCAGAAGAATGACGCAGTCCTGCCAGAGATAGTTGAAGCTGTATGCCACCATATAGGCCATGAAGGCATAGGCCAGGGCGGAGAACAAGCACCGGCGGTCATAGCCGTTCCGGCGGCCGGTATAGATGCACATGGTCAGACCGCAGAGACCCACCCGGAGGAAATAGAGAACGCTCACGGCTGCCATCATCTGTTCCCGGGGGAAGAGGCAGGTGAGAAGATTCAGCGGGCTGAGAAGATAATAGGCCGCCACGCCCGCCATGTTCCCGCCCAGACACATGCTGGGCAGATAGAGGAGGCCGGCGTCTCCGGTGAGGATGTCCCGCAGGGAATAGAGGAAGGACAGATACTGATGGGACATGTCCATCACGCCCAGACTGCGGCTGCCGAAGGGGCAGAGCCCGCAAAGGGCGAAGACCAGAACCATCAGCCCGGCGGGCAGCAGAAAGGACAGCGTCAGGATCAGGGATCGTCTCGGTGTATGATTCATGGCAAAGCTCTCGTTTCGGTGAAATTCCCGGGGGAAGAACGGGTTTGTTTCATTATACAAGTATTGGGCGGCGCAGGCAAGAAAAAACCGATGTTTGCCGGGGGCGTCCGGCAGCGGTAAAAAATGGGGCTTCTTGACAGAACAGGCGGCAGGAAATATAATATTATGTTAGTATGCTCGGGAACTATGGCTTTCCCGACGTTTGCAGATGTGGAATTATCTTATCTTCCGGAAAGGTGGAAGCCCATGCATAAAACCATGAAACGATGGATATCGCTGCTTCTGGCGGCGGTAATGAGCCTGTCGCTGCTGGTCCTGCCTGCCGGGGCAGCGGCGGAGAGTCCCGCCGGGGAGACGCAGGAGACCTCTGCGGCCACGGTGACCATAGAGGATTTTCTGAACCCCCAGCCTGTGGAGGAGATCGAAGAGGAAGTGCCTCTTGTGAATATTATTGAAGCGGTCAGGGATCTGACCGGGGAGAGCGAAAGCTCCGATGGGGAGGAACCGGCCCCGGAGGACGGAGATGCCCTCCCGGATGAGGCTGTTCTGCCCGGGGAAACGGAGGAGCCCTCCGGCGGGGAGACTCTGCCCGATGAGGAGCAGGAAGAGCCCGCCGAAGAGTCCCCCGCGGAAACCCTGGAGGGAGAGGAGACCGGCGAGACCCTTCTCACCGCCAGCGGTGAGGCGGAGAGCTTTACGGTGTCCTATTACAACGGCAGCGCCCTCCTGTCTCAGGAGACGGTCCTTGCCGGCGGAACGCCGGCGGCGGTCCCCGCGGCCAATGGCGACGGGGAGGCCATCTCCGGCTGGCTGAACGCGGGCGGCAGCTTCGCCGTGCCCGGCGAGGCGGTCATCACCGGAGACACGGTGTATTATGCCTGGTATGCTCCGGCTCTGGAGATGGAGGCCCACAACCGCTACATAAACGGCTACGGTGACGCCATGTTCGCGCCGGAAAACCTCATGACCCGCGCCCAGGCGGCCACGATCCTCTATAACCTTATGGTCTCCAAGGAACGGGGGGCCTATGAGGTGTCCTTCAGCGATGTGCCGGAGGGCAGCTGGTATTATGAGCCCATCATGACCCTTGCGTCCTATCGCGTCCTCTCCGGCTATGGCGACGGGACCTTCTGCCCGGAAAACAGCGTTACCCGCGCGGAATTTGTGACCATGCTGGTGCGCATTTTCGGCATGGAGGAGGGGGAGATATCCTTCTCCGATGTATCCCAGAACGGCTGGGAGGCGCCCTATGTGGCCACGGCCGTGGCCAACGGCTGGGTCCTGGGCTATGAGGACGGCACCTTCCGTCCCTACAACGGCATCACCCGTGCCGAGGCGGTGGTCATCGTGAACCGCGTGCTGAACCGCGTCTGCGATGAGGAGACGGTGGCCAACGGCGAGGGCATCCTCCGCTATCTGGATGTATCCCCCGGCGCCTGGTATTACCCCTATGTGATGGAGGCCTCCATCGCCCACACCTATACCCGCACAGCCACCGGCGAAAAATGGACAAACTATACCGTTGAGAGCTGCGGCCTGGAGCCCGGTCTTCAGACGGTTTATGAAAAGCTCTATTATGTCAGCGGCACAACGAAGCAGCTGGTGCCGGTGAAGGCCGGACTCAACGAGATCGAGGGCGGCTGGTACTATGCCGCGGCGGACGGCTTTGCCATCGACGCGGTGCTGAAGACGGAGGAGCTTTCCCAGGGCTTCAACATGGTCGCCGGCTACAATGCCCTGTTCTATTGGGACGGCGCCGCCCAGGGCGCCCGGTATCTGACCAAGGGCATCAACAAGATCGACGGCACCGCCTATTACGCCAACGAAGACGGCTATATCATCAACAACACCTTCTTCGGCGGCATCGTGGAGCTGGACGGAAAGCTCTATATCGCCGGTGACTACTGCAACATCATCACCACCTATTACGACTATACCAGCGGCAAGGGGGTGGAAAAGGATCTGGCGGAGAGCACCTATGAGTACCAGAAGAATATGTATTATCTCAAGGAGGACTATTCTCTGGCCCGGGATGAGTGGATCGGCTATCTGTATTTTGACAAAAACGGCCGTTACACCACCGGCGATGCCACGCTGGATGCCTATGTCTACAATGTCGTGAGCAGCTTCATCGACAACAACGCCCTGACTCAGGAGCAGAAGCTTCTGAAGGTCTATTATCACTTCCGGGGTTATGACGGCAAGAACGCGGCCAACCCGGTGGGAAGCTCTTACAGCTACTGGAACTGGGGACAGGGCTTCGCCCGCCAGCGCTATAACTCCAAGGCCCATATTTCCTGGCTGCAGAACTGCGCCAAGGTGTTCTTCAGCACGAAGAGAGGCTCCTGCTACAACTGGGCCGCCGCGTATCTCTACTGCGCCCGCCGTCTTGGCTTCCAGTCCTATGCCGTGGTGGGCAATCTGGAACGTGACCGGGAGGAATGGGAGGATGCCCGCCACTGCTGGTGCATGATCTACTGGGGCGGCAAGTGGCATATTTCCGATGTGGAAACGGAATGGGGCTATCTGAACCGCTATTACGCGTCCACCTCCATGTACTATAACCTCTTCGCCCAGACGCTGGCCACCGAGAACGTCACCTATTACGAAAACCCCGAGCGTCCGGCCATCTGTTATTTCTTCAAGAACGAAGGCTGATTTTGCTTGCATGTTTGGGCAAGAGATAGTATAATAAATCGGTTTTTGATTTTTGATTTTAAAATTACAATGATTACGTAAGGAGAAACGATACATGAAGAAGATCTCTGCTGCGCTCGCGCTGCTTGTCTGCCTGATGATGGTCCTGTGCGCCGGCTGCGGCGGCAGCGATGCCCCCGCCGCTGCTGTTTCCGCCACCATGGCTCCCACCGCGGAGCCCACCGCCACCCCCGAACCCACCGCGGAGCCCACCGCCACTCCCGAACCCACGGAAGAGCCCGTGGAGGAAGAGCCTGTGGAAGAGCCCGAGGAAGAGGAAGATGAGCCCCGGGAGAGCTCCTCCAGCTCCAACAACAGCAACAGCAACTCCAACTCTGGCAACAGCAATTCCGGTGCCGCCACGAGCAAGCCCCAGCCCACGGAAGCTCCCGTGGAGGAAGTGGATGCCTATGAAGTGGCTGTGAATATGACCGGCTCCTCCATGAGCGATCTGATCGCCGCCATCGGCGCGCCCAACGGCTCCGAGTATACCGCCAGCTGCCTGATGCCCACCGGCGAGGACGGCCTGCACTACTATGACGATTTCACCGTCTCCACCCTTCGCTATCCCGACGGCACCGAGCTTGTCATGGGCGCCTTCTGAGCATAAGCGAAACGAACTGCATTCCGAAAGCCTCCGTCCTGCGCGACGGAGGCTTTTTGTGTTCCGGGGTGTTTTCTTGACAGGGGCGGACGGGGTCATTATAATAATAAGATAATAAAAACAAACCAGCTGCGGCCGAAGCCGCGGGAGGGAAGGCAATGAACGAAAAAAGAGAGAGCCTGTCCATTATCATCCCGGCCTATAATGAATCCGGGAACATCCGGCGCACGGCGGATGCGCTCCGGGCGATCATGACCCGGGAGCAGATCTCCGCGGCCGTCTATTTTGTGGACGATGGCTCCAAGGACGATACATGGGAGCAGATCCGGGCCGTCTCGGAAGAGGACGGCTTTGTAAAGGGGATCCATTTTTCCCGGAATTTCGGCAAGGAGGCGGCCATGTTCGCCGGCCTTGAGATGGCGGCAGGGGACTGCTGCGCGGTGATGGACTGCGATCTGCAGCATCCCCCGGAGACCCTGGTGGAGATGTACCGCCTGTGGGAAAACGGGTTTGAGGTCGTGGAGGGCGTGAAGCTGGACCGTGGCCGGGAAAACATCCTCTATAAGGGCATGAGCGCCCTGTTTTACAAGCTTATGAGCGCCGCCACGAAGATCGATATGTCCCGGGCCTCCGATTTCAAGCTCATGGACCGCCGGGCGGTAGACGCGCTGGTGAGTCTGCCGGAGCGGAACACCTTCTTCCGGGCGCTGTCCTCCTGGGTGGGCTATAAAACCACGCAGGTGGGCTTTGAGGTTCAGGAGCGGGAAGTGGGCCAGAGCAAGTGGAGCACCATGAGCCTCATCAAATACGCCGTCACCAACATCACCTCCTTCACCACCAAGCCGCTGCAGCTGGTGACGGGAATGGGTGTGATCTTCCTCATTCTGGCGGTTATTCAGGGCATTGAGGCGCTGGTTCGCTATGCCAGGGGCGTGGCCCTGGAGGGCTTTACCACCGTCATCCTGATCGAGCTCATCATCGGCTCCGTGGTGATGATAAGTCTGGGCATCATCGGCGGCTACATCGCCAGAATATACGACGAGGTCAAGGGTCGCCACCGCTACATCGTGTCCGGCACGGTGGGCATCCCCAGTCGGAGGGACCGCCATGACGCTCTTTAACGCGGACGATTACGGCGTCTGCGCCGCCCAGTGCGAAAACATCCGCGCCTGCCGGCGGGAGGGCGTCCTCACCGGCGTCAGCGCCATGCCCAACAGCCCGTATCTGGAAGCGGCCATGGCGGACATCGCCGATGACCCGGCGCTGACGGTGGCGGTGCATCTGAATTTCACGGAGGGCCTGTGCCTGTCCGCGCCGGAGGATATCCCTCTTCTGGCCGCGGCGGACGGCCGGTTCTGCCGGTCGTTTTTCCGGCTCTTTGTCTTGTCCCTGGGGCCGAAGAGAAAGGCGCTGAAAGCGCAGCTGAAAAGGGAGATCCGGGCCCAGATCGGCCGGGTGACGCCCCTGCTTGCCGGGCGGGAACTGCGGCTGGACGGCCATCAGCATATCCAGATGGTGCCCGTTGTTATGAGCGCCCTGCGGGATGTGCTGCAGGAGGACGGTCTGCGGCCGGCCTATATCCGCTGGTCCTGCGAGCCGCTGGGGCCGTATCTGAAAAACCTGTCCCTGTGGCGGAATTACGGGCTTGTGAATCTTGTGAAGAATCTGGTGCTGAATGTGTTCGGCTGGCTGGACCGGGGGTATATGAAGGATCTGGGTCTGGAGCGGAACATGATCCTGGGCCTTGTGATCTCCGGAAATCTGGAGTATCGGCTGGTAAGCCGGCTCCTGCCGGATTTTCAAAAGGCGGCTGCCCGGCGGGGCGTGGATCTGGAGCTTGTGATGCACCCCGGATGGGGCTTTGGCCCCGGGGACAGCCTGGATGTGCCCGGCGGACCCTTTGAGGCCTTCAATACCGATGAAGGCCGCAAGCGGGAATATGACTGTCTGCTGAAACTGAAATAAGGGAATCCCCGAACGCTCGTTCGGGGATTTTTGTATGTCTTATTCACCAAAAAGATTCTTTAGAGCAATGCTGGCGGCATAGAGCTCGTTTTTGGAATAGGAGTTATTCTGATCGGCCAGCAGGAGCTTGATGGCGTCCTTGGCCCGACAGTCCTCCCGGATCATTTTGTCCACCAGCAGGGCCTCCGGGGAGACCACGTGCTCCTTCTTCCGATAGAGATATTCCTCGGCCAGTTCGGCGATGATGCAGAACTCGCCCTTGTCGTAATTTCCCTTGGCCAGCAGCTGGTTTTTCACCTGCTCCGGGGTGCCCCGGAAGGTCATCTCGTGGAGCTTGGTGAGATCGTTGCATACGCAAAGCTGCCCCTCAAATCCTTCGGCGATGAGAAACTCCACCGCGTCCATGATCCGCTTGGGGGACTCATAGAAGGCATAGGTCCGGGTCATGCCCTGGCGCATCTGGTCCAGCATCCGGCGGCGGTCGGCGTTCTCCCGGGGGAAGAAGCCGTAAAACAGGAAGGTGCTCAGATCAAAGCCGGAGATGGAGAGGGCGGTGACGGCGGCGCAGGCGCCGGGGATGCCTACCACTTTGATGCCCTCGGCGATGGCGGATTTGATGAGCTCGTTGCCGGGATCGGAGATGCAGGGGGTGCCCGCGTCGGTGATGACGGCGATGCTCTTGCCGGCCTTCAGCTCGGAGATGAAGTATTTGGCCTTTCCGTATTCGTTGAATTTGTGGTTGGAGGCCAGCTTGTTGCGGATCTCCAGCTTGTTCAGCAGGACCACGCTGCGGCGGGTGTCCTCCGCGGCGATGATGTCCACCTCCGAAAGGATCTGGATGCCCCGGGCGGACATGTCCCGGGAATTACCGATGGGGGTGGCCACGATGTAGAGAGTGCCGTATTCTCCGGCGGTTTGCATGGTATCCATATAACTCCTGTCCGACAAAGAGCCGGTCCTTTTCAGCTGTCCGTTTTTTGGGTCAGTGACTGATGTATGCTGATGTCAGAAAACGAAAGGACGGTATTTGTCATGTCGAAACGTAAAAATCTTTTGTGCAATCTTGGGTTCTGGGGTGTTCTGGTGCTGGCCTTCACGGCGGAGGGCTGGGTAAACTTTCTCTGCCGGCTGCTTTAATAAAGCTTTGAGATGGCGGCCAGATGGCGGCGCATCTGCTCCACCGCGGCGGCGGGGGACACGATGCGCACCCGGTCGCCGAAGCCGCAGAGCCAGCCGAAAAACTGCACGTTTACCGCCGCCCGGATGGTGACGGAGAAGTGCTCGCTGTCCACGGGGATGAGGGCGATGTCGGTGCCGAAGCGGTCGATGACGGCGCCGGCCAGAGCGTTTTCAAACTCCAGCCGCACCTGCTCCACGTCCCCGGAGAACATGCCGAAATGGGTGTCGGAGTAGGCGGTCATATCGTGGGCCCGGAAAACCTCCTCCCCCCGGCGGGATTCCTGGGTGAGGCGGATGTCGCTCAGCTTGTCCACCCGGAAGTGCTTGAGGATGGCGTCGCCGTGGTCATAGGCGATCATGTAGTAGTTCTCGTCGTCCCACATGAGGGCCCAGGGGCTCACGGCGTAGCGCTTGCCGTCCCGGCGGAAGACCCGCTGGCGGGCGGCGTTCCATTCGTAATAGCGGAAGGTGATGGCCCGGTCCCCGTCGATGGCGGAGTGGATCTCGTCCACGTGGTAATAGATGGATTCGTTCATGGTCTTGATCCGGCCCCGGACATAGACCTGGCGGTGGAGCTGGCGGGCGTCATACTCGCTGGTGAGGTTTTCCAGCTTCCGGATCAGCTCCAGGGATTTTTTGCCGGTGATGAACTTGGAGGACTGGACGCTGTCCACCAGGAGCTTCAGCTCCGGCAGCTGAAAATCCCGCTCGCCGATGAAATACCCGGTGGCGGAGCCGATGCGCACGGTCTGCACATCCAGCCCGAACAGACGCAGGGACTCCATGTCGTCATAAATGCTCTTCCGCTCGGCGGAGATGTCCTGCCGCTCCAGATGTTCGATCATCTGGGCCACGGTCACGGGGTGGTCCTGATCCGAGGAGCGGAGAAGATATTGACAGAGATACAGAAGCTTCAGCTTCTGGTTGGGGGATCTTGCCATGATCGTCCCTCCTTTGGGAGTATTGTAGCATAGGGCGCCGCCGGGGGCAAGAGGGGTTGTCCCAAAAATTGTACAGCGCCGCCCCGGCGAACATGACCGGGGCGGAAAGGTCAGTATTGGGTGATGTCGATCTGCTCCGTGAGAGGGCGGATGTCCGAGGCGAGAAACGCCTCCGCCACGGCGGTGAAATCCTCCAGCCGGGCGCTGCAATAGAAAGCTTCCCCGCCCTTTCCGGCCCCGGCCAGGGCGTCCCGCCGGGCCAGCGCCTCCATGACCGCGCCGATGCAGGCCGCGCCGGAATCCACCAGGGCCACATCCTCTCCCAGGATGGAGGCCGCCGCTTCGGCGATGAGGGGATAGTGGGTGCAGCCCAGGATGACCGTGTCCACGCCGGCGGCCATGAGCGGGGCGAGATACTCCCGCAGCACCGGCATGAGAAGTCCGTCCGTGGGCCGGGTGTGGCCGGTCTCGATGAGGGGCACCAGCCTGGGACAGCCCTGGGCGGTGACCACGGCGTCCGGGCGCAGGGCGCGGATGGCGGTGTCATAAACGCCGCTGTTTACCGTGGCGTTGGTGGCGATGATGCCGATCTTTCCGGAGCGGGTGACCCGGACGGCTTCCGCCGCGGCGGGTTCGATGACGCCGATGACCGGGATGTCGGGGTTATCGGCGGTGAGCTCTTTCATGGCGTTGGCGGTGATGGTGTTGCAGGCGATGACCAGCGCTTTCACATCCCGGGTGCGGAGAAAGCGGGCGTCCTGCCGGGACAGGACCCTGATGTCCTCCGGCTCCCGGTCCCCATAGGGCACGCGGGCGGTGTCGCCGAAATAGGCAAAGCTCTCCTCCGGGGCTTCCAGCCGCAGCACGCGCACGGCGGACAGTCCGCCCACGCCGGAATCAAAAAGGCCGATGGGTCTGTTGTCCATGAATGGGTCCTCTCTTTCTGTTTTTCCTTGACGGCGGGGCCTTCAGAGCCTAAAATAAAACATACACCACCGAAAGGAGGTTTGTTGCTTGAAAAAAGTAATTGGCATCATCGGGGGCATGGGGCCGGCGGCCACCTGCGACCTGATGGAAAAGATCATTGCGCTGACGGAGGCGTCCCGGGATCAGGAGCATCTCCATATGATCAGCGATGTAAATACCGCCATCCCCGACCGCACGGCGGCCATCCTTCTGGGGGGCGAAGACCCGGTGCCGGAGATGACCCGCAGCGCCAAACGGCTGGCGGCCGCGGGGGCGGAGGTGCTCATCATGCCCTGCAACACGGCCCATTATTTCTATGACCGCGTGGCCGGGCGGGTAGGTGTGCCCGTTTTGCACATGCCCCGCCTGACGGCGGAGGTGCTGAAGAAGGCCGGGGTGAAAAAGGCGGGCGTGCTCGCCACGGACGGCACCATCCAGAGCGGCGTGTATGCCGATGCGCTGGCGGCCGCGGGCATCGAGCCCGTGTATCCCAAAGCGGAGCATCAGGCCATGATCATGAGCCTGATCTACGACGGGGTGAAGGGCCGGAAGCTCCCCCTTACGGACATCCCGGTGGAGGAGATCCTGGCCGATCTGCGCCGGCAGGGGGCGGAGAAATTCCTCCTGGCCTGCACGGAGCTGCCCATCGCGTTTCAGACGCTGGGCATTCGAAAGGACTGCCTGGACCCCACCCGGGTGCTGGCCTTTTCCGCGGTGGAATACGCCGGCGGAAAAACCACGGTGCCCGATCCCTGGTAAGGATTATACATCCTTCCCCTTTCGGTGACAACGAAAGGTTTCTGATTTCTGCGAAAAAAGCGAGGAGAAAGCAATGTATCGTTTGGGTTTCATCGGAACAGGCAATATGGGCGGCGCCCTGGCCCGGGCGGCTTGCGTGAACACCGATCCGGCGGCGGTCATCCTGTCAAACCGCACGGCGGAAAAGGCGGCGGCGCTGGCGGCGGAGCTGGGCTGCGCCGCGGGCTCCATGGCGGAAGCCGCCGGAGCGGAGTATATCTTCCTGGGGGTCAAGCCCAAGGATATGGCCGCCTGTCTGGGGGAGATCGCCCCTATCCTGAAGGCCCGGACGGATGCTTTCGTCCTGGTTTCCATGGCGGCGGGTCTGGATACCGCGGCCATTCAGCGGATGGCCGGCGGAAGCTATACGGTGATCCGCCTGTGCCCCAATACCCCGGTGGCCATGGGAAAGGGTCTTGTGGCCTGGTGCGCCAGAGATGCCGAGCCGGCGCAGACAAAGGCGCTGGAGACCATGATGGCCGGAGCGGGCCTCTGGGACGAATGCCCCGAGAGTCTCATGGATACCGCCAGCGTTCTGGGCGGCTGCACCCCGGCCTATGCCTATCTCTTCATCGAGGCTCTGGCGGACGGCGCCGTCTGCGCCGGGATGCCCCGGGCCCAGGCTCTCCGCTATGCCGCCAAGGCGGTGGAGGGGGCCGCGGCCCTCTGCGGCGC
>CAZQFN010000004.1:0-33711 GCA_964592685.1 uncultured Oscillospiraceae bacterium
CCCAGGCGGAGATCCTCTCCAAGAAGCTGGGTGTGCCCACGATCTCTACCGGCAACATTCTGCGCGCGGCCGTCAAGGCCGGAACGCCCATCGGTCTGAAGGCCAAGTCCTTCATGGACGCGGGCGCGCTGGTCCCCGATGATGTCATCATTGGCATCATCGCGGAGGCCCTGCAGGGTGAAGAATGCGCCAACGGCTACATTCTGGACGGCGTGCCCCGCACGATCCCCCAGGCTGAGGCCATGGAGCAGCAGGGCGTTGAGATCGACTGGGCGGTCGATCTTGAGGTAGCGGATGAGACCATCATCGAGCGCATGAGCGGCCGGCGCGCCTGCGTCGCCTGCGGCGCCACCTATCATGTGGTCAACATGCCCCCCAAGAAAGACGGTGTCTGCGACCACTGCGGCGAGGAGCTGACCATCCGCAAGGATGACGCTCCCGATACCGTTAAGGCTCGCCTGGAGACCTATCACGCGCAGACGGAACCCCTCATTGCGTTCTATAAGGAGCGCGGCAAGCTCAAAACCGTGGAGAACCAGCCCACCATCGAGGCAACCACGGCGGAGATATGCAAGGCATTGGGGATATGAGTACCATTACTCTGAAATCCCCGCGGGAGATCGAGCTGATGCGTCAGGCCGGAAGAATTACCGCGGCAGCCCGCGCTTTGGCACGGGATATGGTGACCCCTGGCATCACGACAGCTGAGATCGACCGAGAGATCCATCACTTCATCGAAAAGAACGGCGCCCGGCCCACATTCCTGGGCTATGGCGGATTCCCCGCCAGCGTGTGCCTGTCTGTGAACGACGAAGTGATCCACGGCATCCCCGGCAAACGCGTCATCAGGGACGGCGACATCGTCTCCGTGGACGTGGGTGCCACATGGAAGGGATTTGTGGGCGACTGCGCCGGGACCTACGTTGCGGGTCAGGGCAGCGAAGAGGCCAAGCGCCTCATCGAAGTTACCCGACAGAGCTTTTTCGAAGGGATGAAATTTGCGCGTGCCGGTTTCCGCATCGGCGACATATCCCACGCAATACAGACATACGTTGAGAACAACGGCTTTTCTGTGGTGCGTGAATACGTCGGTCATGGCGTGGGAGCCGAACTGCACGAAGCGCCTGAAGTTCCGAACTACGGCGAACCCGGTCGGGGGCCCAGGCTCCTGAAGGGGATGACGATCGCGGTGGAACCCATGGTGAACGTGGGGACCTATGAGGTCCGCGTGCTGAAAGACGGCTGGACCGTGAAAACACGGGACGGCAAGCTTTCCGCTCACTATGAGAACACCATCCTCATCACCGACGGGGAACCGGAGATCCTCACATTTGCGGAGGGTCTTTGATGAAGCGGCCCGGTCTGAACGACATCGTCCTGTCCCTTGCGGGACACGACGCGGGAAAGCTCTTCGTAGTGACCGGAACAGAGGGGGAGAGACTTCTCCTCTGTGACGGAAAGAACCGAAGGCTGGATGACCCTAAATGCAAGAGCCCCAAGCACGTACGGTTGGTGAAGACCCTGGAAACCGGGGCCGGCACCGACAAGGAGATCCGAAAGACATTAGCACAGGCAGCGGAAGAGATCGCTGCCGCGAAGGAGGAACAACATCATGGCGAAAGATGATGTTATCGAACTGGAGGGCATAGTTGTTGAGTCTTTGCCCAACGCCACGTTTCAGGTGGACATCGGCAACGGCCACACCATTCTGGCCCACATTTCCGGTAAGCTTCGTATGAACTACATCCGGATCCTTCCCGGCGACAAAGTCACCGTGCAGATGTCGCCCTATGACCTCACCCGAGGCCGGATCACCTGGCGTACGAAGTAAAAACAATACCATTGCATTCGATAAAGGAGGCTTAAAAATGAAAGTTAGGCCCAGTGTTAAGCCCATGTGCGAAAAATGCAAGGTCATTAAGCGCCATGGCCGGGTTATGGTTATTTGCCCCAACCCGAAGCATAAGCAGAGACAGGGCTGATTAGCAGCCTATCTTCAAGAAAGGATTGATTGCGAAAGATGGCAAGAATCGCCGGCGTTGACCTGCCCAAGGACAAGCGTGTGGAGATTGGTCTCACCTATGTCTACGGCATTGGCAGGACATCCGCAAAGAAGATACTGGAAGAAACCGGGATTAACCCCGACACTCGCGTGAAGGACCTCACCGAAGCGGAAGAGGCAAAGCTCCGTGAGTGCATTGATAAGGAGTACGTTGTGGAGGGCGACCTTCGCCGCCAGAACGCTCTGGACATTAAGCGCCTGATGGAGATCGGCTGCTATCGCGGCAACCGTCACCGCAAGGGCCTGCCCGTACGTGGCCAGCGCACCAAGACCAACGCCCGTACCCGCAAGGGTCCCAAGCGCACCATCGCCAACAAGAAGAAGTAAGGAGGGAAGAGAAAAATGGCAAGTCCTCAGAAGGGCAAGAAAGTCGTCCGCACTCGCCGCCGCGAGCGGAAGAACATTGAGAAGGGCCAGGTTCACATCAGCTCTTCCTTCAACAACACCATGGTCACCGTGACCGATACCCACGGCAACGCCCTCAGCTGGGCCTCCGCCGGCGGCATGGGTTTCCGCGGCAGCCGTAAGTCCACTCCCTTTGCAGCCTCCACCGCCGCCGAAACCGCGGCCCGCGCTGCTATGGAGCATGGTCTGAAGACCGTCGAGGTGTTCGTCAAGGGTCCCGGCAGCGGCCGTGAAGCTGCTATCCGCGCCCTGCAGACCGCTGGTCTGGAAGTCACGATGATCAAGGACGTGACGCCCATCCCCCACAACGGATGCCGTCCGCCCAAGCGTCGTCGCGTCTGATGTAAGGGAGGAAAGAAACAATGGCTAGAAATATGCAGCCTATTCTCAAGCGCTGCCGCGCTCTGGGCATCTCTCCTGCTGTCATGGGCTACAACAAGGAGTCCAACCGGAACCCCGGCGCACAGAAGAGAACCAAGAAGTCCGAGTATGCTCTGCAGCTCAACGAGAAGCAGAAGGTCAAGTTCATCTACGGCATTCTGGAGAAGCAGTTCCGTATGTACTACGAGAAGGCCACCAAGATGCCCGGCAAGACCGGCGAGAACCTGCTGAGCCTGGTGGAGCGCCGTCTGGATAACGTGGTGTACCGCCTGGGCTTTGCCTCCACTCGTCGTGAGGCCCGTCAGCTGGTCAACCATGGCCACTTCACCGTCAACGGCAAGCGCGTGGACATCCCCTCCTACATGATCAAGGTGGGCGACGTCGTTGCTGTTTGCGAGAAGAGCACCAGCACCACCCGCTTCAAGGCCATGAAGGAAGAGGACGCTTTCGTCACCGCTCCCAAGTGGCTTGACCGCGACAAGAACAACCTTGTGGGCAAGGTCACCGCCTGGCCCGCCCGTGATGACATCGACTATGATGTCAACGAGCAACTTATCGTCGAGCTGTACTCTAAGTAAGACCCTCACGGTTGGTAAGCTGTACACCGCATCGCGCATTATAGCGTACATTTTGAAGGAGGGTATGACACATGATAGAGATTGAGAAGCCCCGTATTGAGTGTGTGGAAAGCCCGGCAGACGAAAGCTACGGCAAATTCGTCGTCGAGCCTCTGGAGCGTGGCTATGGCACAACGCTTGGCAACTCCCTGCGGCGAGTTCTCCTCAGCTCCCTGCCCGGCACTGCCGTTACCACGGTAAAGATCGCCGGCGTTCAGCATGAGTTCACCACCATCCCCGGCGTCAAGGAAGACGTTCCTGAGATCATCCTGAACCTGAAGGGCCTGATCGCCCGTCTGCACAGCGAAGGTACCAAGACCGTCTATATCGAAGCCACCGGCGAAGGCGTTGTGACTGCTGGCGATATTAAGCCGGACGCCGAGGTTGAGATCCTCAACCCCGACCTGCACATTGCCACCCTGGGCCCCGATGCGACGCTCTCCATGGAGCTGACCATCTCCCACGGCCGTGGTTATGTGCCCGCGGAGAAAAACAAGCCCGCGCAGGTTATTGCCGGGATCATCCCCATCGACTCCATCTACACCCCCGTTCTGAAGGTCAACTACGCCGTCGAGAACACCCGTGTGGGCAACCAGACGGACTTCGACAAGCTGACCCTGGAGGTCTGGACGGACAAGACGATCACGCCCCGCGACGCCGTTTCCCTGGGTGCCAAGATCCTCTGCGATCACTTCACCCTGTTCACCGACCTGTCCCAGACCATGTCTGTGGGCTCCACGGTCGTTGACAAGGTCACGGAAGTCAAGGACAAGATCATGGAGATGACCATTGAGGAGCTGGATCTTTCCGTCCGCAGCTTCAACTGCCTGAAGCGCGCGAACATCAACACGGTGGAAGACCTGGTCTCCAAGACTCAGGAAGAGATGATCAAGGTTCGTAACCTTGGCCGCAAGTCTCTGGAAGAGGTCATTCAGAAGCTGGCGATGATGGGCCTGTCCCTGGCCAGCGAAGAAGATTCGAAATAAGTACATCGGATATCCATCCGATACTCACTTTTGGAGGTAAACGAAAATGCCCGGAACTCGCAAGCTCGGCAAGCCGACTGCTGCTCGCATGGCTATGCTGCGTCAGCAGGTCACCGATCTGCTGGACACCGGCCGCATGGAAACCACGGTCACCCGCGCCAAGGAGATCCGTCCCCTGGCCGAGAAGATGATCACCCTGGGTAAGAAGAAGGGCCTGGCCAACTACCGTTTGGCTCTGCGCTTCATCACCCGTGAGGATGTGGCCAAGAAGGTTTTCGATGAGCTGGCTGTCAAGTATGCCGACCGCAATGGCGGCTACACCCGCATCACTCGTACCGGCACCCGCCGCGGCGACGCCGCTGAGATGGCCGTTATCGAACTGGTGTAATCTCATTAAAACCAAAATCCCCGGAACCGAGCTCGGTTCCGGGGATTTTTTATGCTGTTTTGTTTCAGAAAGGGGGGAGATGCGTTACTTATCTTTTAGAGCCGCGATACAGGCGGAACAGACGTTTTTTCCGCGGAAGGTGGTGATGTTGCGGCCGCTGTCGCAGAAGACGCAGCTGGGCTGATATTTCCGCAGCAGGATGGTGTCATCGGTAACGAAGATCTCCAGAGAGTCCCGCTCGGCAATGTCCAGCGTGCGGCGCAGCTCGATGGGGAGAACGATGCGTCCCAGTTCGTCAACTTTTCGTACAATGCCGGTGGATTTCATGGCGGTTCCTCCTTGCTGTTCCTGAAAATACGCTATCACATTTTTTCTTTGAAGTCAATGTGAAATCCGGGTGATTGCCGGGGCGAAGTTTACAAAATCTTTACATGAAATTATGGATGTGTTATAATTTAAGATATTTCCAAAGAAACCTTCAGCAGTTATTTGGCGTTTCCTTACTATGAGCTTAACACATTTTCGCGTATTTTTGGTAAGAAATGTCATAATTGGCCGGTTTTTTGGAAGAATTAGCATTTTTTGACATTTCTTCTTAAGGGGAGAGATGAATATGATACTTGAATTTACGATTTTTGAATATATTTGCAATTTATTATTCTATCTGGAATTCTGTGTATTTCTTCATCATGTGCTGACGCCGCGGCTGTCCCGCCGTTGGATGTGGCCTATTTATGTGCTGCTGTCTGTGGTATTGATCGAGATCTCCGCACTGTTTCCCCGCATGACGGTGATGCGCATTCTGACGCTGCCGGTGCTGCTGATGATATTCAACCTGTGCTTCTATCGGGACAAGCGTCTTCGCTGCATCTTTGTGGCCTGGCTGGTTATGCTGGTCTTCTTTCTTTCGGAGATCATGGTGGTCGCCGTTGTTTATCAGCCGGAGATGCTGGAGGGTCGGCTCCACGATGCACCTTTGAAGAATCAGATCATTTGCTGGCTGGTGGAATACACCAGCGCGGCCATCATGTACTGGGTGCTCTCTCTGGTGCTGAACCGGGTGCGGAACCGGCTGACGGTGCAGGAGATGCTGATGTATACCTTTTTCCCCATGAGTCAGGGGCTTCTGATCTATGGCTGGATCAACGCAACCCGCTTCAGCGGCGGGGACAGTTACCAGCTTCTGGTTGTCGTTGTGGTGGTGCTTTGCTTTGCCGCCGATGCGGGACTGTTTTCATCCATGTACCGCGTGTCCCGCCGGGCCGAGCTTGAGATGGAAAACAGCCTTCTGGAAGCGCAGGTAGCTTTGCAGCAGACGTACTACCGTGAGCTTTCCGCCCAGCATGAAAGCATCCGCCGCATGCAGGATGAAGTGGCCGGACATATTCGCGCCATGAATGAGCTTCTGCATTCCGGTCGGGCAGAGGAGGCGGCGGCCTATGTGACGGAGATTCGCGGCTCCGCCTATGATCGCACATTGGGCCTGTGCCAGCATCCGGTTGTGGACGCCTATCTCCATAACGCCGCCAATCGCGCCGGGGAAGAGGGGGTTCAGTTGGATATAAAGGCCTCTGTTCCCGCGGATATCTCCGTTGCGGACACAGATCTGGTGTGCACCTTCGGAAACCTTCTGGACAATGCTTTTGAGGCCTGTGCCGGACGGGACGGGGCGATCATTTATCTGCGGGCCCACACGGCCTCCGGATTCCTTGTGATCTCCACGGAGAATCCCGTTGGCGACGCCGGAGAAAGGAAGCAGCGCATCCAGGGGCTGGAGCGAGGCATCGGCCTGCGCGTTCTGGAGGATCTTGCCGGGAAATACAACGGCAGTCTCCGCTATGGGGCGGAGGAAAACATATTCCGCACGGAAATCACCTATAAGCTATAATCGAAACGGAGCGCCGCTATGACCATATGGGGTTTTACTCCTTTGGAGTTCATCGTAAACTTCATACTGTATTATGCGTTCTTCCTGTTTGCCGATCAGATGATGGTTTGCCGCATTCGGGGTGGGCTGCGTTTTGTTCTGTTCATACCGATGACGCTGTTCATTCTCTTTTTCAGTACCCTGGTGCAGAGAATGTCGGTGATCAGTGTGTTTTCGCTCCCGGTGCAGCTTATGGTGTTTAACCTTCTGCTGTTTAAGGATAAACCCCTCCGGGCCGTTTTTTGCGCGTGGTGCTGTTTCCTGGGATTGCTGCTCTCGGAGTTTCTGGTAGTTGGGCTGTTCTTTCCGCGGGAAGTGATGGAATTCCGGTTAGAAGAGATGTCGCTGATGGACCAGATCGTTCTTTGGTCCGTGGAAGTCTTCACACTGGTTTTCCTGCTGTGGCTCGTGTCCCTTGGCATGAACCGGGTTCGGAATAAATTCTCCCTGCGGGAAATGCTGATGTATGTTTTCTTTCCTGCGAGCCAGTGTTTTCTGATGTACGGATGGATGACATCCATTCTGGAAAATGCTGACAATGACGGCCAGCAGGTTCTGGCGCTGATGGTGATGGTGGTGTGTTTCGCGGCGGATGCGGGACTGTTTTCCTCCATGTTCCGCGTGTCCCGTCAGCTCGAACTGGAAGCGGAAAACCGGCTGCTGGCGGCGCAGATCCGGGCACAACGGGCGCATTACGAAGAGCTTACGGCCCAATATGAGAACATCCGCCGGATGCGCCACGATATTGCCAAGCACATGGACGTTATGGACGCGCTTCTCGCTTCCGACCGGGCAGAGGAGGCGGCGGCCTATGTGTCCGAGCTGGCACAGGTCTATGACCGGAATGACCCGGAAACTGCGGGAGAATCCGGCGGAAATGCATAATACATATAGATTGGATGTGTGAAATGTGCTTCGTATTGCTATCTGCGACGACGATGCCATACAGATAAAGATCACCGAACAGGCCGTTCTGAGCATGATCGGGAACCGCGAGCCGGAGATCGACCTGTTCTCCACCGGCACGGAGCTTCTGGCAGCGATGGAAAAGGGCGGCTACCGCCCGGATATCGCCATACTGGACATTCAGATGCCCGTCGTGGGAGGGATCGCCGTGGGGCAGCGGATAAATGGCTGCGTTCCGGCGTGCCGGATCATTTTCCTGACCAGCTTCCTCGGATATGCCACGGATGTCTATGAAGTGCGCCACAGTTACTTTATTCTGAAATCCGAGCTGCACCAGCGAATCGGGCCGGCACTGGCCCGGGCCATGGAGGAGCTGGGCGGCAGCGCGAACATAACATTCCGTGCAAATGGCGACACCTGCACGGTAGCCGCCGAAGAGGTTATGTATCTGGAAAGAAATCTCCGGAAGGTGAGCGTGGTATGCCTGCGGGAGACCTATGTTACCGGCAGCCGGCCGGAGGACTTGATGAGCGATGTTCCACCGGGGATGTTTGTCCAGTGTCACCAGAGCTATTGGGTGAATCTCAGTCATGTGACGGCCATGGACGGCGAAACCTTCACGCTGGCGAACGATGCGGAGATCCCCATCTCCCGCAGCCGCCGCCCGGCGGCGAAGGAGGCCTTTTTTGCCCATCTACACCGGGCTGCAACATGAAAAATATCCCGCTTTGGCCTCGCGCCAAAGCGGGATATTCGCATTTTATGGGGGTTACATGGATTCGGGAGCGGTGACGCCCAGAACGCCCAGGGCGTTTTCCAGAACCTGCTTTGTGGCAGCGGCCAGGGCCAGACGGGCCTGGGCCACGGCCGGCTCCTCGCCGCGGATGCGGCAGGCGTTATAGAACTTGTGGAACCGGGAGGCCAGCTCCGTGGCATAGCGGTTGATGCGGGAGGGGTCCAGATCCTCGGCGGCCATGCGGATCTCGCCGGGGAAGGAGGCCAGGGCCTTGATCAGCTCCCGCTCCTGCTCGGCGGTGAGGAGGGCGGCGTCCACCGTTTCGGGGACGGTGAGCCCGTCGGCGGCCAGGGTGTTCAGCAGGGAACAGATGCGGGCGTGGGCATACTGGACATAATAGACCGGGTTCTCGCTGTCCTGACGGATGGCCAGATCCAGATCGAACTCCAGATGGTTGTCGGGGTTGGCGTTGAAGAAATAGCGGCAGGGGTCGGGGCCAATCTCGTCCATCAGGTCGGCCAGAGTCAGGGCCTTGCCGGTGCGCTTGGAGACCTTGATGGTCTCGCCGTTGCGGGTCAGACGCACCATCTGCATGATGCGGAACTCCAGAGCCCGGCCCTCCAGACCCAGCTCGGGGCAGGTCATGGTAGCGCCGAAGCGGATGGCGTGACCGTGGTGATCAGCGCCCCAGACGTCGATCACGCGGTCGAAATCGCGCTCCACGAATTTGTTTCGGTGGTAGGCGATGTCCACGGCGTAATAGGTCCAGGTACCGTCGGCCCGGCGCATGCATTCGTCCTTGTCCGCGCCGAAGTCGGTGTTCCGAAGCCAGAGCTGGCCGTCCTTTTCATAGGTGTGGCCGGCTTTGGTGAGGATGTCGATGGTCTCGGCCACATAGCCGGACTCGTGGAGGTCGGTCTCCAGGAACCACTGGTCAAAGTCGATGCGATAGCGCTTCAGATCTTCCTGCATCCGCTGGATGTTGTGGGGCAGACCGAACCGGATGAAGGCCTTCTGCCGCTCTGCGGGGTCCATGGTGACGTATTTGTCCCCGTCGGCGTCGGCGATCTTCCGGGCCAGGGCCTTGATGTCGTCGCCGTGATAGCCGTTGTCGGGGAATTCCACCGCGTCCTCCCCCAGCATGAGCTGGAGATAGCGGGCCTCCAAAGACAGGCCGAACAGCTCCACCTGGTGGCCGGCGTTGTTCACATAGAACTCGCGCCAGACATCCCAGCCGGACCAGTCCAGCACGGCGGCCAGGGTGTCGCCCAGGACGCCGCCGCGGGCGTTGCCGATGGTCATGGGGCCGGTGGGGTTGGCGGAGACAAATTCCACCATCACCTTTTTGCCGTTGCGGCTGTCGGCGCGGCCATAGTCGGCGCCTTCCCGGCGGATGGTTTCCAGCACGTCGGTATACCAGCCGTCGCCCAGGCGGAAGTTCAGAAAGCCGGGGCCGGCGCATTCCGCGCCGGTGAACCAGGTGCCCTCCAGATCCAGCTTCGCCAGAATATCCTCGGCGATCTTCCGGGGGGCGGCATGGAGGGCTTTGGCGCCCGCCATGGCGTGGTTGGCGGCGTAGTCGCCGTTCTGGGTGTTTTTGGGGATGCTGACGGAGCCGCTGGTTCCCTCCAGTTCGGGCACGGCGGTTTTCACCAGCTCGTCGATTTTGCTTTTTGCGCGTTCGATCAGATCAGCCATGTTTGTTCTCTCTCACATTAATCATGAATTTGTTTCGACCCATGGGGGCATGGTTGAAGTCGATGTTGTAGTCCAGGACCATATCGCCCCCGTGCTCCCCGAAGGAAGCGTCGATGCGGCGGGTGTCCACGCCCATGGTGGCGCTGCCGAAGGGGGTGTTATAGAGGAAATAGTTTTTCTTTCCCGCCTGGAACACCATCTCCGTGTTCAGACTGCCCTCCCGGCGCAGGATCACGCCCATGGGGCTTATGGTGAATGTGGTGCGGGTACCGTTCAGGCCGGTAAGGTCGCTCTCTTCATAGGTGAAACGGCTTTCGCCGTCCTTATATCCATACTGCCCGGCCGTGACCAGCTCCACCTTGTCGGTGGCGCCGTTTTCGTCGTCCTGAATGCCGGTGATGGAAATCAATACATCTCGCATATCCATACCCTATATCATATAATAAAATCCGCCGCAAAACAAGGAAAATTTAGCTGGTCAAGCACAGGAATTGTTGCTATAATGAAAAAAGAAGACATTGGCCCCCTTTTGTGAGGTACAATTGCGTCTTTCTCTGCTATAATAAAGGCGAGGAGGTGAGCGGTCATAAACATCGAACTTACCGAAAAGGAATTCCGGCGTCTGCTGGATATGGTATATATCGGAAACTGGGTCCTGAACTCCGCCCGGGGCGAGGACCGCTTCGCGGACTATGACCTGGTGCAGGAGAAGCTTTTTGCTCAGTGTCCCAAGGTGGGCATGTCGTCGCTGATGGAGCTGTGGCACGGTCATCCTTTTCCCTCCCGGGCGTATCAGATGGGCGGCATCCATGAGGCCATCGCCGATTATGAGGACGCTGTGTTCTTTGACATTCTGGCCGAGGAGCTTGCCCGCCGGGACATGGAGGGCGAGGGCGCCGATCAGAACGACGAGAGCCAGCTTGTGGACCGGATGGAGGAATATTACCAGGAATTCGAGGCCCACGGCATCGACAATCTCATGGTGGACAACTGAATCCTGCATAGAATCATCGCCCGCGCGGCACAATAAGCGCGGGTGATTTTCTATGAAGATGACAAACGCGGAATATAACGAATACATCAAATCCATGGCCCCTAAGTCCCCGCTGGCGGCGGATCTCATCAAGGCCTTTGTGGTGGGCGGGCTCATCTGCTGTCTGGGGGAGGGGATATCCATGCTCTATACCCGGTTCGCGGGGCTGGACGGGGAAAGTGCCGCCACCGCCACCGGCATCACGCTGGTCGCCCTTTCGGCGGTGCTCACGGGGCTGAACGTCTATGACAAGCTGGCCCGGTTTGCCGGGGCGGGGACGCTGGTGCCCATCACGGGCTTCGCCAATGCGGTGGTGTCCCCGGCGCTGGAATTCAAGTCCGAGGGCTTCATTCTGGGCACCGCGGTGAAGATGTTCACCATCGCCGGCCCGGTGATCACCTATGGCATCGCCGCCAGCGTGGTGTATGGCATTATACTGTGTCTTATGGGTTGAAACAAAACGCGCCGCGAAAACGGCGCGTTCATAATTTTGACTTGATTTGACCGGGGAAAACCGCTAAGATGGGAACATATGGAAACAAAAGGAAATGAGACAATGAACATAAAACGAATGCTGTATCATGTTTTTGTGGGGGCGCTGGTGGGCGGCGGGGCCATCCTGCCGGGCATCAGCGGCGGCGTGCTGTGCCTCATCTTCGGCATTTATGAGCCGCTGATGGAGGTGCTGAGCCATCCCAAAAGCGCCCTGAAAAAATACATAGGCATGTTTGTGCCCTTCCTGGTGGGCTATGTCATCGGGTTCTGGGGTCTCGCGGGGGTCATCGGCTGGCTTTTTGAGAAAAACGAGCTTCTGGCCACCTGGCTCTTCATCGGCCTCATCGCCGGGATGCTGCCCAGCCTCTATAAGGACAGCGGCCGGGACGGCCGGGGCTGGGGCTCCTGGCTGGCCTTTGCCCTGGGCTTCGGGGTGCTGTTCGGGCTGCTCCTCATCGTGCGGCTGGACATCCTGCCCACCATTCAGCCCGGCTTCGGCGCCTTCGTGTTCTGCGGCGTGCTCTGGGGGCTGAGTCTGGTGGTGCCGGGGATGACCTCCTCCAGCCAGCTCATGGCGCTGGGCCTGTTTCAGCCGCTGACCGACGGAATCGCCGCTCTGGACATGGCGGTGGTCGTCCCCTGGGCCATCGGCATGGTGGCCACGGTGCTGCTCTGCGCCCGGCTGGTGAGCCATCTGTTCAAGACCCACCGGGGCGTGATGTATCACATCGTGCTGGGCGTGGCCGTGGCCTCCACGGTCATCATCGTCCCCCTGGAATACGCCGGGGCGGGGCAGTTGCTTCTGGGGCTGCTCTGCGGCGCGGCGGGCTTTGCCGCCGCCATGCTCATGGCGAAGCTGGAGCCGAAAAAGGAATAAAGATAACCGGTGCTGTTCGGAAAGAACGGCACCGGTTTCCGGTTTTGTGAATACTATGTGCGGGTGTATTTTCTATATACGATAGAAATCAGTTTGTGTCGTTCACCATGTCCACGATCTGCCAGCAGGTCTCCTGCACCTCGGGGATGTTGTACATGAGATACAGGGGCCAGACGTGGAACATGCCGGGGGAGACGATGATCTCGTGGCCGATGCCGGCGGTTTCCAGCTTGTCGCTAAGGAGCATGATATCGGGATAGAGGAGCTCGCCCTTGCTGGTGATGAGATGGATGGTGCCCAGATCCTCAAAGGAACCGTACAGGGGGCTGACGATGGGGTCGGCGGGGTCCAGGTCTCCGGCCCAGAGCTTGCCCAGCTCCATGAGCTGGCGGCTGTCCAGGGCGGTGTCCTTCTTCTCATATGCCGGGATATCCGGGTTGGACATGGTCACATCCACCCAGGGGCAGAGGAGAACCAGCTGATCCGGGCCGGCGATCCCCGCATCCCGCAGCTGCATCGCAAGGCTCAGAGCCATGCCGCCGCCGGCGGAATCGCCCATGAAGAACAGGGTGCCGCAGGTTTGGTCGGCCATGAAGTCCTCATAAAAGGCGGTCACGGCGGCATAGGCGGTCTCGGCGTCCGCGTCCGGGAGCTTGGGATAAACCGGCAGCACGATCATGGAGCCGGTGTTCTCCGCCAGAGCGTTCAAAAACTGGAAATGCACCGCCCGGGGCTGGTCGGTATAGGAGCCGCCGGGGAAATAGAAGACCAGCTTGTCCGGGTCCTCCCGGGCGTTCAGAATGTAATACTGCATCCCGTCGTGGGTGCCGGAGTCCACGCTGACGGTGAACTGCACGTCCATGGGGATGAGATAGGGCTCACGGTTTTCCGCCGCCTTCTGGAGCAGATAG
This sequence comes from uncultured Oscillospiraceae bacterium, assembly GCA_964592685.1. Taxonomy (GTDB): domain Bacteria; phylum Bacillota; class Clostridia; order Oscillospirales; family Oscillospiraceae; genus CAJOIG01. The sequence goes on from CAZQFN010000004.1 coordinate 13,423, forward strand.
CCCCGGAAGTTCTCCTCGGTGGTGTATGCCTCCTTTTCCAGCTGCCAGGCGAAAACCGTGGCGGCCTGGGAGCGGTGGTAATACAGCTGGGAATAAATCGGCAGGGCGAAGATGGCCAGCAGGGCCACCAGCACCACCGCCACGATGACGATGATGAATTTTTTGTTCTTCATAGATGGCGTCCTCTTCTTTGTTTGTGGCTCTACTATATAATAAGAGAGCCCGTCCGTCAAATGTTCTTGCGAAGGATTAATGTTTGTTCACAAAAACGTCAGGGAAATATCATTTTCCCATTGCAAAACTATGTGAAATCATTTACAATTAAGCTGGAAGCAATTAGACCGCCGGACGGCGGTGATTAAACGGAAAAAGGAGAGGAATACGACATGAGCAAATTTGACAAGAAGATAGCCCGTCGCGATTTCCTGAAGGGCGCCGGCGCCACCGCCATGGGCGTGGCGGCTGTGAGCGTGCTTGGCGGCGCGGCCTTCGCGGACGAAGTGGACGCCGTTGCCAGCGCCACCACCGTGGCCTCCGCCCAGGAAGCGGCCCAGATGGTCCAGGGCGCGGGCACCAAGTATACCACCTATGCTAACCCCGACGAGATCGGCATCGTCCATGACGCGGCCTATACCGCCAATGTGGACGCGGTCGTGGTGGGCACCGGCATCGGCGGCATGATGGGCGCCATGATCCTGGCGGAGCAGGCCCCCGACGCCAAGATCGTCCTGGTGGAAAAGAACGCCTATTTCGGCGGCAGCACCAACATGGCCGAATGCAACACCCCCTCCGGCGGCACCACGGACCGCGTGGCGGCCTATAAGTCCGGCTATTCCCAGTCCCTCAGCTCCAACTTCATCAAGGACCCCATCCTCATCGCCGAGATGGCCATCGACCGGGGCAAGAACTCCGCCTGGCTCTTCACCAAGCACAACATCGGCTGGAGCGGCATGTTCTATGAGGGCGGCAACGGCAAGATCCCCATCGAGAAGCTGAAGGCCGAGATCGAGAGCGATCCCACCTATGCCAACATCCAGGTCTTTACCTCCACCCGCGCCACGGCTCTTCTGGTGTCCGAGGACGGCTATGAGGTCACCGGCATCCAGGTGAAGAACGCCGACGGCACCTATACCACCATCAACGCCAAGGCGGTCATTCTGGCCACCGGCGGCATGTCCACCAACTTCGCCCTCCTGAGCTATTACACCGGCCAGGATGTCCAGGAAAAGTGCCACGGCTGGGGCGACGGCCAGGACGGCGACGGCCACCTCATGGTGGAGCAGACGGCCCACGGCATGTGCAAGGGCGTCACCGTTTCCAGTCTCTTCAACAACGTCAAGGGCTTTGCCTATGACTCGCCTCTGGGCGTGGCGGCCACCATGCAGCCCAAGAACCTGTATGTGAACCAGTACGGTCTCCGCTTTGTCAGCGAGAACGTCTCCAGCACCTCTGCCAGCGGCAAGCTGGTGGAGCTGGCCGGCGAATGCTGGTCCATCATGGGTCAGAACCTCATCAAACACTTTGAGGACGGCGGCTGCACCCGCAAGTATTCCGCCTTCTCCGATGTGATGGCGGGCGCTGCCTGCGAACTGCAGAGCGAGTTTGTCACCTACGCCGACAACGAAAACGTCATCAAGGCCGACACCATCGCGGAGCTGGCCGAGAAGATGGGCGTGGACGCGGATCGCCTTGTCTCCACCGTGGAGACCTATGAGGCCGACTGCGCCGCCGGCACCGGCGACAGCGTCTTCGGCAAGGACGCCTCTTACATGATCTCCCTGGGCGAGGGCCCCTATTATGCGCTGAAGCTCTCCTCCGGCGTGCTGAACACCAACGGCGGCATCCGCGTGGACTACAACGCCAACGTCTGCGACCCCTATTACAAGCCCATCAAGGGCCTGTTTGCCGCGGGCGTCTGCTGCTCCGGCTGGGACGGCGAGGTCTACGGCGGCGGCACCTGCCAGACCGTGGGCATGTGGTGCGGCTCCAAGGCGGCCCGCGTCATCGTGGAGGATTATCTGGGCGGCAAGGTGGCGGACGACTGGTTCGGCCCCGAGGAATATGTCTCCGCGGGCGGCGCCTCCGGCGGCATGGGCGGCGCTTCCAAATAAGCGGAAACCAAAAGAACATACGAACCGGGCGGGGATGCTGAACCGCCCGGTTTTTGCATGTGCAAACGTCCCTGACCGATTTGGTCAGGGACGTTATTTCTGTAAATATTCGCGGGGCGTTGGTTATCAGTTGTCTTCCACGACGAATTGACCGGCCAGACGGCCGTGAGTACCGGCCATGCCGATGGAGGAACCGGCGCAGGGAGTGCTGTAACCGGTGCCGTAGCGGCCGCCCAGGGAGTTGCCGCAGGTGTAAAGACCCTTGATGGGGTTGCGGCTCAGGTCCAGAACGTTCAGACGCTCGTCGGTCATGACGCCGCTCATGGTGACCATGGAGGGGGAGGCGGAGAAGCTGCCCACGGTGCCGGAGCAGGCATAGAAGGGGCCCTCGTCCACGGGGATCATGGCGCTGGCGCGCTTGCCGAAGTCGTTGTCGTATCCGGCGTAGCACAGCTCGTTGTAGCGCTTGATGGATTCCACCATGTTGGCCACGGCCTCGTCGTTATAGCCCATCATGGAGCCGAGCTCTTCCAGCGTGGCGGCGCAGGTGACGCGGCCGGCCATGCGCTCGGCCAGGGTGCAGCCGATGATGCTGGCGCTCTGACCGGGCTGGAGAGCGTTCATGCCGTCGATCATGTCCTGATAGAACTGGGGACGGCCGCCGTTGGGGCCGGTGTGCTCCAGACCGGATTCGCAGACGCCCTTGAACCACTTCTGGTCCGTGACGCAGACGGCACGGCCGGCCTTCTGGCGGGAGCAGGCGGTGGCGGCAGCGGTGATGTTGCCCTCGTTGCAGAAGCGCTTGCCCTCGGAGTTGAGCCAGAGCATGGAGTTGGCGCCCCAGGGGCCGCCGGCGGGGCCGCCGCCCAGAAGCATGGTGCCGCGGGGAGCGGGCTCAATGTAGCCGCCGGCCCAGCACATCATCTTCACGGCATGGCCGTCACGGCCGTCCCGGGACATGAAGCTGGCCTTAGAGCCGCCGCAGCGCTCGTTGCGCTCCATGTATTCGTTCAGCAGGGCCCAGCACATGTCGGCGTTGGAGGCATAGTCGCCGCCGGCCATGACCACGCCCTTGGTGGTGTTGATCTGGATGTATTCGCCGGACTCGTTGTCCTGCACCACCACGCCGGTAACGTCGCCGTTGTCGTTCTGGACCAGAACATAGGCGGTGGTGTTGTAATGGAGCTCGGCGTCGTAGTCGCGGACAGCCTTGTCCAGGCAGGCCTGCTGCACGAGACCGATCTTGGAGTTTGCCGCCACGCCGGCGATCTGGGTGTCGTTATACTCGCCCATGAACTGGCAGGAAGCGGCCCAGGTCTTGGTGCCGGGCCAGATGGGATAATCCTTGCGGAGGCAGTCATAGATGTCCGCGCCGGATTTCCACTTGTCATAATCGAAGTTGGCCTGGATGATCAGCCAGCCGTCCCGGGTGTTGTCATAGGTGTAGACGCGGGGGTCCACGCCCATCTCTTCCGCCACTTCCAGCATGTGGTCCATGGTCGGGCCGGATTCGTGGACATACAGACGGACGATCTCGGGGAAGGCACGGCCGCCGCCGCGGGTGATGAACTCATCCACGACCTCGCCCAGATCATAGGGGCCGAAGCCGGCCTGCTCCACCTGGACCTTGGAGTTCCAGCAGCCGAAGTCCTCGCCGTACCAGCTGTGGGTGTCCTTGGGCTGGGCCTCGATGCCCACGACCTTCACGCCCTTTTCCGCCGCGGCCAGGAAGGCCTGGGCGCCGGAGTGGCCGATGCCCACGACGACCACATCGCAGTTCACGATGCGGGAGATGACGGGCATTTCGGGCTTCTCGCCCAGCCAGTTGCCGGGGCCGGCATAGCCGAAGACGCGCTCGTCGGTGGTGTTGGCAACAACGACCTCGCCGCTGCCGCCGGAAGAGCTGCCGCTGCTGCTTCCGCCGCCAACGGTGCTGGCGCTGGTGGCGGCGTCACCGGAGGCAAAAACGCTGGTTCCCAGGACGCTGACGGCAGCCGCGCCGATGGCGGCCGCGCCGGTGCCCTTGAGGAAGTCACGGCGGGAAAGAATCTTCTTGGTTTTCTTTTCCATGGGGTTCTCCTCTCGTTATATTATATTAAAATTATACTTTTTCCTGTATGTATGCCCGGGCCCTCGCAAGAAGAAGGTCGTCGGTCAGCTCCCCGGGGGTCCAGGGGATGTATTCCTCCGGCCGGATGCCCTCTCCCGGGAGGATGCCGCCGGCATGGGCGGCCCCGGACAGGGCGGTGGGCCAGGTGAGGATATAGCGCTCGTCCAGCTCATAGCTTACGGGGGCGAGGGTGTGGACGGTGCCCAGGGTGGGGCGGCCGATGAGACGGGCGCCGGCCCGCTTTGCGGCCAGGGCCAGAGTCTCCCCGGCGTCCCGGCACCAGGTGTCGGTCAGCACGATGACCGTCTCCGGGGCGAGACCGCCCACAACGGCGCCATCAAAGTCCAGGGATTCCGTCCCAAAGCCGGTGTCCGCCTTGGCAGCGAGCTCGTCCATATAGGGCCGGGCCTCGGGGATATCCGGAAGACCGGCGGCCTTGAGGATGCAGTTGAGGCGGCTGTGGTTCACAACGATGCTCTCGTCCAGCAGGGCGGAAAGCGGGGTGTCCTCCCGGCAGAGCCAGGGGAGCAGGGGATAGATCTCCTCCTCGTCCGTGCCCCGGCTGTTCCGGAGATCCAGGATCAGAGCCTTCGCCGCGCCCAGCGCCTCGCCATGGGTCTCCAGGAAGGCGGCGGTGTCCGCCCCCGGCTCAAAGGGGGCCGGGCGGAGATAGACCGTGCCGCCGTCATAAACCTCAAGGGCTGGGGTAAGCGCCGGCGGGGCCAGGGGGTGATGGCGGAGGTCGATCCGGTGGGCGGAGCCGTCCGGGCGGGTGACATCGATGAAATCACCCATCTTCAGAAGGCCGTTCCAGTCCTCCCGCTCGGGGACGCTGCCCCGGAAGAAGTCCTTCTGGATGAGGCGTTTCTGCTTGGTGGGGGAGCCGCCGTTGATGGCGGTGATCCGGTCGCCCACGGCGAGCGCGGATTCCCCGGTGACGGCGGTGACATAGAGATCGTCCCCATAGCGCCGGGTATAGAAGCCGGGGCTCCAGGGGGCATAGTCCTCGTTGGGCCGTTGGGACAGGGCGAGATTCCGGTCGCCGATGCAGGCAAGCATCTGATTGACGAACCGCAGGAACAGGAGATCGTCCAGCTTTCCATCGTTCCATGCCTGGCCAATGGCCTGTGTGTAATAGCGGGGAGCAAAGCGGTCACCCATAAGATCCCGGCCGGCATAATCCCGGCGGAGGATGGTGACGATGTCCCCAAACAGTTGCTGATAATTCTTACTCATGGTTACATTATAATAAACGCTTTGTTATTTTGCAATCAATTTCGTAGATTTTTTTCTTGTCTGTTCCCATGGGGTGTGATATGATAATGCTAATGAGAAAATAGGAGAGATGTAGCAAGCATGGAGAAAAAGAAAAAATTTACGTTGCCTCCCTATATATTCCTGTGCCTGATCGCGGTCATCATGTCCGCGGCCATCAGCTGGGTATATATGCAGACCAAGGATATCATCGCCGCGGCGGCTCTGGAGGCCCAGGCGGCGGCCCGTCGGGAGGTTATGACCGAGGCCGTCACCATGACGGAGCTTCCCCTGGAAGAGGGGGCCCCGGTGGATTACTGCTATGAGGCCTTTGACGCGGCCGGCCAGTCCATCGGCTATGTGAGCCAGATCACGGTCATGGGCTTCGGCGGCGAAATCGAAGTCACCGTGGGCATGGACCGCTCCGCCACCATCACGGCGGTATCCGTGGGCGGCGCCAACTTCTCGGAAACCAGCGGTCTTGGCGCCAAGACCCGGGACGCGGCCTTCACCGACCAGTTCATCGGCAAGAGCGGCATGCTTATTCTGAAGCAGGACATTGACAGCGTCACCGGCGCGTCCGTCAGCTCCAGCGCCGTGGTTGGCGGCGTGAACCGGGCGGTTACCTATATGTCCGGTCTTCTGCCGGCGGCTCCCGTCACCGATGTGGCGGAGATCGAGCTAGCGGCGGAGGAGCTTGCGCAGCTGGGCGTTTCTGCCGAGAGCCTCACCTGGATGGGCGGCGGCGACGGCATTGACGGCTGGTGGCAGCTGGCCGACGGCGGCTATGTGGTCCGGGCCACCGGCTTCGGTCTCGGCCCCATCGTGGTCACCGTGGCCTTTGATGCCGACGGCGTGGTCCGCGCCATCATCATCGGCGACGAAAACTTCACGGAGAGCGCGGGCTATGGTGCCCGTGTCCAGGAGGAAGCCTATTGGGGCCAGTTCATCGGCCGCTCCGGCCAGCAGGCCTATGGCGACGATCTGGACGGCATCTCCGGCGCCTCCACCTCCGCGAACGCGACCCTCCAGGCCATCAACGCCTGCATGACCTTTGATCCCGCGAACCCCGGTGTCACGGTGTCTGCCGCGGAAGAGACGGCGGCGGAGCCCGCCTCCGCGGAGGCTTCCGCCGAGATCCCGGCGGAGCCCGTTGTCACTGCGGAGCCCGATCCCTATCCTCCCGGGTTTGCTCCGGAGGCGACCCCGGAGCCTGAGACCGACGCGGCCACCACCGCTTCCACCGTGGTGGTGACGCCCACCCCGGAACCCACCCCCGATGCGGCATCCGCCGCCTCCACGGTGGTGCTGGTGACGCCGGAGCCCACCCCGGAACCCATGCCGGACGCGGCCACCGCCGCTTCCACCGTGGTGCTGGTGACGCCGGAACCCACCCCGGAACCCACGCCGGACGCGGCCACCGCCGCCTCTACCGTGGTGCTGGTGACCCCGGAGCCCACCCCTGAACCCGTGGCCGACGCGGCCACTGCGGCTTCCACCGTGGTTCCGGAATAAGGAGGGACCGCCATGGGCAAGATCGGCATGGGAGAGCTTCTGATCATTCTTGCCATTGCGATACTGGTGCTGGGGCCGGATAAGATCCCCCAGCTGGCCCGCTCCCTTGGCAAGGGGATCCGCTCCATGAAAAAATACATACACGAGACCACCAAGGATCTGGAGGAACTTCAGGATCTGAAGGACCTTCAGAAGGATGTGAACGACATCCAGAAAGACCTGAAAACCATGGGCGAGGGACTGGAAAAGTCCATGATGGCCGATGTGGACAAGGTCAAGGAAGAAATAAAATCGGCGGAGAAGGAGATCCAGGCCGCCGTGGAATCCGAGCCGGAGGAACCGGCGGAACCGAAGCCGGAGGAACCGGCGGAGACAAAACCGGCGGAGCAGCCGGAAACCCAGGCCGAACCGGCCGAAACTATCACTCAGGAGGAAACAAACAATGGGTAAAATCGGTATTTGGGAACTGCTTATTATTCTGGCCATTGCGCTTCTGATCTTCGGACCGAAGGCTCTGCCCAAGCTGGGCAAGGCCATGGGCAAGACCATCGGCAACTTCAAGAAGGGCCTGAACGAGGACGACGAGACGGCGGAAGGCGAAGCCAAGGCCGCCGAGACCAAGTCCGAGGAGGAATAAGCCATAGCTCTCCCGCTGCAAAAAAAAGAGGAAAAATCCATGACCGTTGCCGGTCATCTCAATGAGCTTCGCCACCGTCTGTTTCTGATCGCGGCGGTGTTCATCGGGGCCAGCCTGCTCTGCTTCCTCTTCATACAGAAATTTGTGGACGTGGCTATCGCCATGAGCCCGGACTTCAGCTTTGTGTATCTGTCTCCCTCGGAGCTGTTCACAAGCTATCTGAAGCTGTCCTTTGTGCTGGGTCTGGTGTTTTCCTCGCCTTTCATCCTCTGGCAGATCTGGAGCTTTGTCAGCCCCGGGCTCACGGAGGAGGAGGGCCGGAGCGCCCTGCCCGCCATCGTCGCGGGCTTCGTGTTTTTCCTCATCGGCGCGCTGTTCTGCTTTTTGGTGGTTCTGCCTATCACGCTGCAGTTTTTCTATAACTTCAACGGCTCCAAGGACATCAGCGCGGCCATATCCTTCAATAACTACATGAACTTCGTTCTGGGTATGCTGGTGGCCTTCGGCATCGTGTTTGAGATGCCGGTTCTCAGCTTCCTGCTGGCCCGGCTGGGCTTCCTGAAGCCGGATTGGCTGGTCTCTGCCCGGAAATACGCCATCCTTCTGGTGTTCATCATCGCGGCGGTCATCACGCCCCCCGACGTGGTCAGCCAGATGATGACGGCTATCCCCATGCTGGGGCTCTATGAGCTGAGCATTTTCGTCAGCCGAAGGGCCTATCGCGAGCGGAATAAGGCAGCCGATAAGGACGAAGAGTCGGACGAAGAGTCGGACGAAGAGGACGAGGATGAAGACTCGCTGACGGAAACATAATGGAATCATATAAAACAGCGCCTGCGATCGCAGACGCTGTTTTTTTGCTCACTTGGAGCGCATGTGATAGATGTTTCGCACTTCCTCGGTGGGGGAGCCGTCCTCCTTGCAGAGGACGAGGTTGGGCAGAGCCTCCAGCCCGGCCTTGCCGCCCCGCCGTCCGCTGATGAGGACGAGGGAGGGGGCGCTGTCCGCCTTGTGGCAGACCAGGCGCAGGCGCTTGGGCTCGATGTCCGCCAGACGGAAGGCGGCGAAGATATCCGCCAGATATTCCGGCTTGTGGACAAGGCAGAACTCGCCGCCCCGCTTCAGCAGATAGGAGGCCGCGCCGGAGAACTGGGCGGGGGAGAGGCTGCCGCTCCGGGCCGTGGCCCTGGCGGGATCGGGGGAGGGCTTGCTGCCATAGAAATAGGGGGGATTGCAGACCACCAGGTCATAGCTTCCCGCGGCGCCCAGCTCCCGATGCTGGCGCACATCCAGACAGATGACGCTGCCGCGGATGCTGTTGGCGGCATAGTTTTCCCGGCAGATCTTCACCGCGTCCTCCCGGATGTCGGCGCTGTCGAAGACGGCCTCCGGGCAGCCGTGATGGAGCAGGACGGACAGAAGGCCGCCGCCGCAGCCCAGATCCATGCACCGGGCGAAGATGTTGCCCCCGGCGAAATGGGCCAGGAGAACGGAATCGGTGGTGATTTTGAAGGTGGGGTCGTCCGTATAGGAGGGGCCCCCAAGCCAGAGCTGTTTCATAGTGTCTCCTTATTGTGGGTAGAAAAAAGCGAAAACGGGCGATATGATCACCATATCGCCCGCTTTTCCACGGTGTTGGATTACTCCTCCACGATGGCGCCCATGGGGCACTGCTCAGCGCAGGCACCGCAGGAAGCGCAGATGTCAGGGTCGATGTTGTACTGGGTGTCGCCCTGGGAAATGGCCTCGACGGGGCACTGGTCGGCGCAGGCGCCGCAGGAGATGCAGGCGTCGGTGATTCTGTAAGCCATAGTGAAATACCTCCGAAAAATGTGTACCTCTTTATATTAGCACAAAATCCGAAAAAATCAACTGTTCGTGCTTTTATTTGTTCCCCGGCGGCTATAATGCTTCCGGGAGGAGATACCATGAAACGATCGGAACGGTTTACAAAGCTGGCCCAAAAGGCCATGGAGGAGGCTTATCACGCCGCCACGGAGCTGGGCCACAGCTATGTGGGCACGGAGCATTTGCTTCTGGGCCTGATGCGGGAGGGGGAGGGTCTGGCCTTCCGGGTTCTGCGCCGGGCGGGGCTGGAGGAAAAGAGTATTTTTGACATCGTGGCATCCCGGTCCGGCCGGGGTCTTGCGGAGCCGCCCGCCCTGGGGCTCAGTCCCCGGGGGCGGCGGTGCGTGGAGCTTGCGGCGGCGGACGCGGGGAAGCTGGGTCACAGCTTCGTTGGCACGGAGCATCTGCTCATGGGCATCCTGCGCCAGCCGGACTGCGCCGGGGCCATGGCGCTGGAGGCGGCGGGGATGGATCTCAACCGCCTGTATACGGATGTGATGGACGTGTTTTCCGGGCCGGGATACAGCTTTCAGCCCCCGGCGGGGAATCCTGCGCCGGCCCAGCCCCAGAAGGCGGTCCCCGCCCGCCGGGGTGACACCAAGACCCTGGATCAGTACAGCCGGGATCTGCTTCTGGCGGCGTCCCGGGGACAGCTGGATCCGGTGATCGGCCGGGAGCGGGAGCTGCACCGGGTGATCCAGATCCTGTCCCGCCGGACGAAGAACAACCCCGTGCTCATCGGGGAGCCGGGGGTGGGGAAGACCGCCGTGGCGGAGGCGCTGGCCATGGCCATGGCGGCGGGCAAGGTGCCGGAGGGACTGCGAGCCAAGCGGCTGGTGGCGCTGGATCTGCCCTCCATGCTGGCGGGCACCAAATACCGGGGGGATTTTGAGGACCGGGTGAAGGCGGTCATCCGGGAGGTGCAGAAGGCGGGGGATGTGATCCTGTTTGTGGACGAGATCCACACCGTCATCGGCGCGGGCGCGGCGGAGGGGGCCATCGACGCGGCCAATATCCTGAAGCCCGCTCTGGGGCGGGGGCTCATCCAGATGATCGGCGCCACCACTCTGGAGGAATACCGAAAGCACATCGAAAAGGACGCCGCCCTGGAGCGGCGGTTTCAGCCCGTGACCGTGGCGGAACCCACACGGGAGGAGAGCTTCGCCATCCTCCGGGGCATCCGCAGTCGCTATGAGAGCCACCACGGGCTGGGGATCGGCGACGAGGCCCTGCGGGCCGCGGTGGAGCTCTCCGCCCGGTATATAAACGACCGCTTTCTCCCGGACAAGGCCATCGACCTCATGGACGAGGCGGCCAGCCGGGTGCGCATGGAGGGGACGGAGGAGACCGTGACCGGGGCGGATGTGGCGGCGGTGGTGGCGGGATGGACCGGCATCCCCGCCGCGGAGCTGACCCGGGGGGAGAGCCAGCGGCTGGCAGAGCTGGAGAATGTCATCCACCGGCGGCTGGTGGGCCAGGAGGAGGCGGTACGGGCGGTTTGCCGGGCCATCCGGCTGGGCCGCGTGGGACTTGGAGATCCCTCCCGCCCGGTGGGGAGCTTTCTCTTTCTGGGGCCCACGGGCGTGGGCAAGACGGAGCTTTGCCGGGCGCTGGCGGAGGCGGTCTTCGGAGATGAGCAGGCCATCATCCGGGTGGATATGTCGGAGTTTATGGAAAAGCACGCCGTGTCCCGGCTGGTGGGGGCGCCTCCCGGCTATGTGGGCCACGAGGAGGGGGGCTATCTCACGGACCGGGTCCGGCGGAAGCCATGGAGCGTGGTGCTGTTTGACGAGATCGAAAAGGCCCACGAGGACGTTTTGAACCTGCTGCTGCAGATATTGGAGGACGGCGTTCTCACCGATGCCCGGTCCCGGCGGACGGATTTCCGGAACACGGTGGTGGTGATGACCTCCAACATCGGCGCCCGGAGCATCACCGCCGGCGGGCGGCAGCTGGGCTTTTCCGGGGGGGAGGATTCCCCCGGAAGCCGGTATGAGCGCATCCGCGCCCGTGTGATGGAGGAGGCCCGGCAGGCCTTCCGCCCGGAGTTTCTCAACCGGGTGGACGACGTGGTGGTCTTCCGCCCGCTGGAGCGGGAGGAGCTGCGGGCCATCGCCGGGGGCATGACGGAGAAGATCCGGGGTCGGCTGCTGGCCCGGGGCGTGGCGCTGGAGATCACGCCGGAGGCGCTGGAATATCTGGTGGACCGGGGGTTTGAACCGGTGAACGGCGCCCGGCCCCTGCGGCGCATCCTCCGGCGGCAGGTGGAAGACCCGCTGGCGGAGATGTTCCTGCGGGAGGAACTGGCCCCGGGGGACACGGTCCGCGCCTGTCTGAGGGAGGGGGAGCTGCGGCTGGAAAAAGTTGACGAAGCCGTGGTGGGATGATATACTTTCCATAGAAATTGACAGGGAGGGGCAGCCCGGGCTGCGCCCTCTTTTTATGGGAGGTATCCGCAATGGTGGATATGGAAAAGCTGAAAGCGTTTATGAACGAGCAGCCGGGCTTCAACCGTCTCAATGGCATCCGCTTCACCGTGGTGGAGGAGGGATACTGCGAGTGCCAGGTGGACATGACGGAGGAAAGTCTCAACCCCCAGGGCTTTGCCCACGGGAGTCTGCTCTTTGCCCTTTGCGACTGCTGCACCGGCGTGGCCACGGCCAGCACCGACCGGGGCATGCTGACCCAGGGGGCCACCATCCACTTCCTGCGCACCGGCAAGGGCGGAACCCTCACCGCCAGATCGAAGCTTATCCGCAACGGCCGCCGGACGGCCCTGTGTCTGGGGGAGGTCTTTGACGAGGAGGGCACCCTTCTGGTCACCAGCCAGTTCGAGGTCTTCTATACCACGGAGCATCTGGTGCTTCCCGAACGGGGGGAGGACGGCGTCTGGCGCAACGCGGACGGCTCCACCAACTGGCAGGTGACGGGCTGAATGCGTTTCCGACTATTTGGAGGCCGCGCCATGACCGGTGGGCGGCAGATGGGGAAGGATGTGCCGATCCTCCTGCTGGGCAGTGCCATCCTGGCCTTCGGCCTCTATAACGTCCACGCCCATGCGGACATCACCGAGGGCGGCGTCCTGGGGCTGACGCTCCTGCTGGAGCACTGGTTCGGCGTCTCTCCGGCGGTGAGCGGTCTGGTGCTGAACATGCTCTGCTATGGGCTGGGGGCGCTGGTCTTTGGCGGGCGGTTCGTCTGGTATTCCCTGATCTCCGGCGCGGGCTTCTCGGCGTTTTATGCCATTTTCGAGCGGTTCCCGCCGGTGTGGCCCGGTCTGGGGGACATGCCTTTTCTGGCGGCGGTGCTGGGGGGCCTGTTCGTGGGCGTGGGCGCGGGACTGGGCGTGCGTCTGGGCTGCGCCTCCGGGGGCGACGATGCCCTGGCGCTGGTGCTGAACAAATTCACGGGCCTGCCCATTCAGTGGATCTATCTCATCACGGACGGCATCGTGCTGGGCCTGTCGGTGACCTATCTGCCGTGGCGGAAGCTGCTCTATTCCCTGCTGACGGTGATCCTCTCCGGCCAGATCGTTGGCATTGTCCAGCGGTTTCCGTGGCCCAAAAAGCATAAAACGACCCCGACGGAGTGACTCCGCCGGGGCCTTTTTGCGTGCATGCCCGCCCGGTGAGGGGGGATGCCTCAGTCCTTCCAGATGAATTTGCGGTTGATGGATTCTCCGCCGTCCACAACGATGCATTGTCCCGTGCAGAAGGTGTTTGTCACGGTCAGGAAATAGGCCCACTGGGCGATCTCTTCGGGCGTGGCCCATTTTTTCAGAGGGGTCTCGTCCATGATCTGCGCCCACAGGCTTTCGTCGTTTATCACGCATTCGTTCAGCGGGGTCAATACGCCGCCGGGGTCCAGACTGTTGCAGGTCGCCCCGAACCGGGCCACCCGCATGGCGACGTTTTTCGTATAGGCCAGCACGCCGCCCTTGCTTGCGCAGTATTCAGGGAATTCCGAGCCGGTATGCCCGCTTGCGGAGCCGATGTTCAGAATGGAGCGGATCTGCTCCTGAAGGCCGTATTTCTCGGTGATGTGGATGAGGGCTTTCAGGTTGATGTCGATGTCGTCCTCGTTCTGAGTCCCGGCGTTGTTGATCAGAATGTTCACGCCCGGAATATCGGGGAGCCTGTCATACTCCCGGATGTCCAGCCGGTGATGGGTATAGCGGCTGTGCCGGATGCCGGCTTTCTGCCGGTCGATCCCTATGACCGTGTGGCCCTCCTTCAGAAACTGCTCGGCGATCGCTTTGCCGATCCCCTGGGATGTGCCGGTGATCAGGATGTTCATGTTATTGCCCCCCTTGGATATAGGTAAGGTATTCCTGCCCCACACGGTGCTGCCGCCACTTCTGCGCGGTTCTGTAACCGAAGGGGGAGAACGCCGCCTCCATGATCAGCTCCGCCACGGCGCCCGTCAGAGCGCACATTGCGCACTGCAGCACCGTCCAATGAAAGCCGTTCCAGTATACCGGCGCGAAGCCCACGAAGACAATGAGCGAGAAGATGAAGTTGTCCAGAAACTGGCTGACAAAGGTGGAGACATAGGTTCGGGTCACAAAGGCGAGTCTGCCGTCCGGGTCCCGCCGGAAGGCCTTGCCGATGGCCCAGTTCAGATAGTTGTTGATGACCGCCGAGGCGAGAAAGGCGATGGTGCTGCCCAGAAGGATGAACCAGGTCCCGCCGAGAAGCCCGTTCAGCGCGGTGTAATCGCTGGCGCTGGATGGGATGATGCTGGCGATATAAAAGATCAGACAGGTGAGCAGGTTGATGGCCGAGGCGAGGAGCGCGATCTTGTTGGAGGCCTTGGGCCCGAAATATTTTGTGATGATGTCCATGCACATGAAGGACAGCCAGGAGATCAGAATGCCGCCGTCCAGGGCGATCCAGTCCCGCTGGACAAGGGTCTTGTTGGCCAGCAGATTCATGCAGATCACGCTGACCACAAACAGGGAAACCACCGTTGCGGGAATGCAGCGGAGCAGGAGCGCGGTCTCTTCTTTTTCTTTTTTGAGCCATGCGCCCATCCCGGGGCGGCTGGGCTTTGCGCGGGGGCTTTTGTTGTTCATGTTCTCCCTCCAGAAAAAACGGAAGACCGCCGCCGAAAAAAGAAAGCGGTCCCGCAAAAGGCAGGGCCGCTCTCGTCATGACAGTATGAACAGCAGTCCTGGTTTTGTTTTACGACAGGATGGTACAAGCGAACTGTCGGCATCGAAAGATGACCCCTGTATTATACACGACGGGGCTCAAAACTGCAATCCCCCGGGGCGGAATTCCCGGGGCGCGGCGGTTCCGCCCCTATCGCACAAGCTCCGTGCCGGGATAATAGTGGGCGAGGATGTCGGCATGGCTCCAGCCGTCGGCGGCCAGAAGCTTCGCGCCGTATTGGCTGAGCCCCACGCCGTGGCCGTGGCCGGTGACGGTGAAGACGAAATTCTCCCCGTCCCAGAGAAGCTCGAAAGCCGTGCTCCGCAGACCGAAGGCGCGGCGGATATAGGCCCCGGTGAAGGCCTTTCCGGCGATGAGGGCGCCCTTGACCCGGCCGGCATCGTTCCGGCGGATGGCCTCCACCCACTGAGCGGGGGCGGTGTCCCCGTCCAGCGCCAGAGTCCCGGCGAAAATGTCCGCCGGGACGGTGACGGTGGTGACGAGGCCGGAAACAGTCTCCGCCGTCTCCGGGGTGGCGACGCTCTGCAGATAGGGGAGGGCGCCCCAGAGGGCGGCGCTGGACTCGGTGACGCCGCCGGAGCTGGCGTGAAACACCGCCTGGATGGGCCGGCCCTCATAGAGGAGATACTGCCCGTCCGTGGCGGCGACGGCCTTTGCCACGGCGGCCCGGTTTTCCTCATAGCTTTCGCCCCAGGCGGCGCGGAGAGTCTCCTCCCCGCACCAGGCGAGGCAGCAGGCGCTGTCGGTGCAGACCCGGGCGTTATCGTGGCGCCGGGCGGCGAGCACATATGTACGGGCGGCCACGGCCTGGGCCTTCAGAGCCTCCGGCCCGAAGGAGACGGGCATCTCCGCCGCCACCACGCCCAGAAGATACTCGTCCAGAGGCAGTGTCATCACCTCGCCCCCGTGGAGGATGGTGATCCGGGCGGCGGGGTCGATGGCGGCTCCCTCCTCCGGGGCAAAGCGGGAAAACACCAGACACAGCGCCCCGAACAGCAGGGCGGCGGGGAGGATCGTTCGCATGGTTTTCATATATTTTTGTCCCTTTCCTGACTTGACGGCGGGGGGTACAGGGTATACAATCTCATATGGAAATCATATGGAGAAATGGAGAATTCTATGCAAAACGAGGCTTACAAGCTGACGGGGTTCACCGCGGTCGCATCCGCGCTTGGCTTTTTGCTCCGCTGGCTTCAGAATATGAACATCATCGACGAGGAAACGGGGCTTGCCCTCCGGGGCGCGCCCATCAGCGCTGTGCTGGTGGGGCTGATCCTGGTCATGGCCCTGATCCTCATCGGATACACCGTCTATCTGCGGCGGTATGATGCCTCCGTCGTGCCGGAGGAGGCGCTGGGCAGCCAGTCCTTCCTGTTCACGGTGTTCGGCGTGGCGGTGGCGGTGCTGCTGGCTATCTCCGGCGGCGTGCAGCTGCTCCAGGCCGGAAGCATGCTCTGGCCGGTGACCCACCGACTCTGCGGCTTCGGCACCCTCATCGGCGCCCTGGGCACGCTCATCCTCGTCACCGGCGCTTCCCAGCCGGAAAAGGCGGGAGCCCGCCGGGTGGCGTCCGCGCTGGTGATCCTGTTTGGGGCCCTCTGGCTCATCACCGTCTATAAGGACGCGGCGGCCGACCCGGTCATCTGGCGCTTCGCCATCGAGGTTCTGGCCGTGTGCACCGCCCTCATCGCCTTCTTCTATCT
Organism: uncultured Oscillospiraceae bacterium; assembly: GCA_964592685.1. Classification (GTDB taxonomy): domain Bacteria; phylum Bacillota; class Clostridia; order Oscillospirales; family Oscillospiraceae; genus CAJOIG01. Next base: position 29,775 of record CAZQFN010000004.1, read on the forward strand.
GGCGGGATACCACTTCGGGGAGCCCAAGCCCCTGGTGACCGTCTTCTTCTGCTATTTCGCCGGATTCCTGTGCGTTATGTCCGCCATCGACGAGCATACCCTGGCGGAGAGCATCTGCTATGCCGCTTCGGCGCTGATGCTGTTCATGTGGGGCTTTGTGCTGGTGCTGAATCTGAAAAAGCCCGACCGGCCCCTGAAGCTGGACGAGGAAGTTGTGAAAGAATAAGACCTGACCCGGATGGGCGTCGGCTCATCTGCGTCGCCGGCCTTTTCCGGCGGCATTTCTCCTCGACGGGCGATTAAACCAATTGAAAATCAGGATAAAACAAACGGTTCCGAAACCCACCATAAACTGTGGTATTTCGGAACTGTTTGTTATTGTGTGCCTTTTGGATATCGCGCCCACGACATCACCGCGATCTAAGGCAGCACCCCGGGATTGGCCCGGATGTTATTTCAGGCTTACCCAAACAGTCCATACAGCAAATCAACCTCTCCGTCGGGCGTATTGGTTGGTGTATGCACCATATGCGAAAGCCGCAGTCAGAATGAACGACTGCGGCTTTCGAAGTGTTTCGGCCTTATTCGATGCCGATTATGTAATAGTAAACAGGCTGTCCGCCGGGGACGAGAGCGGCCTCGGCCTCGGGCAGGCAGGCGTCGATGCTGGCGCAGAAGGAGTTTGCGTCCTCCTCGGAAACGTCCTGGCCGGCGTAAACGGTGACGAACTCGGGGTTCAGGGGGCCGATCACGTTCACCAGGGCGGTGATGACGTCCTCCGTGGCGGAGAAGGAACCCACCAGGGCGCCGTCCAGCAGCGTGAGATACTCGCCGGCGTGGATGTCGTGGCCGTCGAAGTCGGAGTCCCGGGCGGCATAGGTCACCTGGGCGGTGTGGACGGTGGCGAGGGTCTCGGTGAACTCCCGGGTGAGGGTCTCGGGGGAGGACTCGGGGTTCAGCCGCATCATGGCGCTGATGCCCTGGGGCACGGTCTTGGAGGGGATCACGATGACCTGCTTCGTGGTCAGGGGGATGCACTGCTCCGCGGCCATGATGATGTTTTTGTTGTTGGGGAAGACGAAGACGGTCTCCGCGGGAGTGAGGTTCACGGCCCGGAGGATGTCCTCGGTGGAGGGGTTCATGGTCTGTCCGCCGGCCACGATGCCGTCGGCGCCCAGCTGGCGGAAGAGCTCCTCCAGACCGTCGCCGGCGCAGATGCACACGGTGCCGATGGCCTTTTCCGCAGGAACGGGATCGGGGATGACGTTGGGATCCTCGGCGGGCTCCTCGGCGGCCAGGGCCGCCTCCTCGGTGCCCATGGAGCTGTGCTGCTCCCGCATGTTCTCCACCTTGACGGTGAGGAGCGCGCCATAGGACAGGGCCTTGGTGAGGGCTTTGCCGGGCTCGTTGGTGTGGACATGGGTCTTGATGATCTCGTCGTCATCCACCACCACGACGCAGTCGCCGATGGTCTCCAGATAGGTGCGGAGAAGCTCGGGCTTGCGGTTGTTCTCCCGGCGGACGATGAACTCCGTGCAGTAGGAGAAGGTGATGTCCTCGGTGTTGAAGGCGGAGAAATCGGCCTTGGGCTTGGCGGCAGCGGGTGCGGGCGCGGCGCTGACGATGACCTCGCCCTTGAGATAGCCTAGCATGGCCTCCAGCATCAGGAGATAGCCGTAGCCGCCGGCGTCCACCACGCCGGCCTTGGCCAGAACGGGGTTCTGGTTCACGGTGTCGGCCAGGGCGGTGCGGGCGGTCTCCACCGCGGCGGTCAGCATGTCCTCAAAGTCGGCGGAGGCCTTGGCGGCGTCCACCGCGGCATCGGAGGCCAGACGGCTGACGGTGAGGATGGTGCCCTCGGCGGGCTTCATGACGGCCTTGTAAGCGGCTTTCACGCCGGACACAAGGGCATTGGCAAATTCGGCGGCGGTGGCCGTCTCCAGCTCCTTCAGACCCTTTGACAGGCCCCGGAACAGGAGGGAGGTGATCACGCCGGAGTTGCCGCGGGCGCCCCGCAGCAGGGCGGAGGCAACGCGGTCGGCCACGTTGGTGGCGGTGCCGGTGTTGTTTTTGCGAAGCTCAGTGGCGGCGGCGCCCATGGTCAGGCGCATGTTGGTGCCGGTGTCTCCGTCCGGCACGGGGAAGACATTCAGCTCGTTGATGGCTTGCTCGTTTGTGACAAGGGCGTCATAGGCGCACAGGACCATGTCCTGAAACGCGGCGCCGTCTATATACTCTCTCAAAATTCGTACCTCTATCTGGTGTTGTTAGTCCATTTCCATGGAGTCGATGTATACGTCTACCTGGTTCACGGTGACGCCCGTGGCGGCGGTGACTTTATAGCTGACCTCGGACATGATGCTCTCGGAGAGGGCGGAGAGGTTCACGCCGTGATCCACCACGATGTGAAGCTCCACGGAGATGGAGCCGTCCTCCTCAAAATGGACGGACACGCCCTTGGACATGGATTCCCGGCGCAGCAGCTGCCAGACACCGCTGTCCTTGGACTGGCTGGCCATGCCCTTCACACCGAAGCAGCTGGAGGCCGCATCGCCCACGATGTTCATGAAAACGTCATTGGAAATGCTGACAATGCCTTTATCGCTGGATTTTCTGACCAATTGTAAGCCCCCCTTTATTCATTGCTTATGTCAGTTTGTGCCGATGGGCACACTTCTAACCATATCAATCATAACGGTCAATTCGGCTTATTATACCCTATATCTGCCAAGGATACAAGTAAAAAATGTTTAAAAGCGTGTTACACAATTATTAAATGATGGTTGTCACAAAAAAGACAAACAAACGCTTCCATTGTTGTTTTTGTTGTGGTATAATACCCGTGTATGCCAATATAATGACTTTTATGTGAAAAAGTCAATACCAATACAGAAGGAGATGCAACGATTATGTCTCGTATCAAGAAGACAATGGACGGCAACAACGCCGCCGCCCATGTGTCCTATGCGTTCACCGAGGTAGCTGCCATCTATCCCATCACGCCCTCCAGCCCCATGGCGGACTATGTGGATCAGTGGGCCGCGGCCGGCCAGAAGAACCTCTTCGGCACCACGGTCAAGGTTCAGGAGATGCAGTCCGAGGCCGGCGCCGCCGGCTCTGTCCACGGCGCGCTGAACGCCGGCGCTCTGACCACCACCTACACCGCTTCCCAGGGTCTGCTGCTGATGATCCCCAACATGTACAAGATCGCCGGCGAGCTTCTGCCCACGGTCTTCCATGTCACGGCCCGCACCATCGCCACCCACGCGCTTTCCATCTTCGGCGACCACTCCGACGTCTATGCCTGCCGTCAGACCGGCTTCGCCATGCTGGCGGAATCGAACCCCCAGGAGGTCATGGACCTGTCCCCCGTGGCCCATCTGGCCGCGCTGAAGGGCCGCGTTCCCTTCATCAACTTCTTCGACGGCTTCCGCACTTCCCACGAGCTGCAGAAGATCGAGGTCTGGGACTATGAGGATCTGGGCGATATGCTGGACATGGCCGATGTGGACGCCTTCCGCGCCCGGGCTCTGAACCCCGAGCGCCCCGTGATGCGCGGCTCCCACGAAAACGGCGATATCCACTTCCAGCACCGGGAGGCCTGCAACAAGTACTACGACGCGCTGCCCGCCATCGTGGAGGAGTACATGGACAAGGTCAACGCCAAGCTGGGCACCGACTATAAGCTCTTCAACTACTACGGCGCGCCCGACGCCGAGCGCGTCATCGTGGCCATGGGCTCCGTTTGCGACGTGGCCGAGGAAGCCATCGACTATCTGAACGCCATGGGCGAGAAGGTCGGCCTCATCAAGGTCCGCCTGTTCCGTCCCTTCGCCGCCGACCGTCTGCTGGAGGCCATCCCCGCCACCTGCAGGAAGATCGCCGTACTGGCCCGCAGAGCCGGACTTTTGCACGACATCGGTAAGGCCTTCCCCTA
>CAZQFN010000005.1:0-30436 GCA_964592685.1 uncultured Oscillospiraceae bacterium
GCGAATGGTTTTCAAAGCCATTCGCTCCTTTTTGGTTTTTTCTCTCACGCCTTCGTCAACGCGGCGTTCTTATACTCCCCACGGCTAAAGCAGGGGGAGTGTCAAATATCGACGTTATTCCAGTACCGTCACGAAGCTGTCGTAATCGTTTCGGACCGAGGCGCCGGAAACAGCGTCGCTATAATTCGTATAATAGCCGAAGGCCAGCACAACAGCGGCCTCATAGCCCTCGGGAATGCCGTATGCGGCCTGGGATTCGGCGCTGACGTTAATGGTCATGGCACAGGGCGCCGTATACATATGAGCGCCAAGTCCGGCGGCCTGCGCATAGAGATACATGCTCTCTGCGGCAGTGCCGGCAGCAAACTGGGAGTTGCCGCCGCCGGTGTAATCCTCCGTGGGTACAGCCACAATAACGACCACAGGCGCGGTCTTCACAAGAGAGGTCTTCAGTTCTTCGTTTTCCACCAGAATAAATTTCCAGGGCTGCGTGTTCACGGCGCTGGGCGCCTTAATGCCGGCGGCAAGGATTTCCTTAACAAGCTCATCCGGAACCTCCTCATCGGAGAAGCTTTTGCAGGAGATGGCAGAGGCGATCCACTCGGTTGCGGTTTCAGGCGGATCGACCGGTTCGGAGACCGTCACTTCGCCGGACGCATTCCCGGAGGCCTCCCCGGAGGCAAATGCCGCGATCCCGCAGGAAAGGATCAGTACCGCGGCGCACAGAACAGCAAGCAGTTTCTTTGACATAAACATTTCCTCCTTTTTGGGTGTTTATCGGATGCTTCTTCTTTTGCTTCTTGCAAGGATGCTTATATTATATATGCAGCCTTTCTCCTTGTCAATTCGTTGTCATTCGCTCATGCGGCACAGTCTCCAGCAAAGGCAGAGCCCTCCGCCGTTTCCCGCGGAGGGCTCTGCCATTTCTCATGGGCTCCTGCTGCAGCCGGGGCGACATGCTGTTTTCCGGTTCATCCCAGCAGGCCCAGTGCCTCTTTCATGGACAGAATACGCATAACGCTCTCGTCAATGCGCTCCTCGGTGATCTCCCCGGATGCCACAGCGCCGGTCAACGCTTCAATGGTTTCCTCCAGATCTATGGGCGCCAGAAGCATATCCACCCCCGCCTTCACCGCCCGGACCGCTGTTTCGCCGGGGGTATAGTTATCCGTCACCGCCGCCATTTCCAGTCCGTCGGTCATCACCACACCATCAAAACCAAGTTCCTCCCGGAGCAGTTCCGTGACGATAGCATAGGAAAACAGTGCCGGCTCGTCGGAAATGTCTGTCACCACCAGATGCCCGATCATCACCGCATCCGCCCCGGCCTCGATGCCGGCAGCGAAGGGCAGAAGCTCCTCCTCCCGCAGTTCCTCCAGAGTCTTATACACATAGGCCGCCCCCGCGTGACTGTCCTCGGCGGTATCGCCATGGCCGGGGAAATGCTTCAGCGTGCAGCCCACACCCCCGGCGTGAAACCCCTCTACCGCGGAAGACACAAGCTCCGCCGCCTCGGCAAAGCTGTCGCTGTAGGCCCGGTCGCCGATCACGGTGTTGCCCGGGTTGGAATACACATCCGCCACCGGGGCCAGATCCAGATTGAAGCCGAGCGCGGCCATATCCATGGCGATGGTGCGGGCATTCTGAAAGGCCGTACCCACTCCCTCGGCCCGGTAGTCCAGCATGGGGCCGATGTAGGTCGTCCCCACGGTGTGCATCAGTCGGTTCACCCGGCCGCCCTCCTCGTCACAGGTGAGCAGCAGGGGGATCTTGGAAAAGCTCTGGGTGTTTTCCAGCATCTCCGCCACCTGCTCCATGGTGACCATGTTGGAGCCGTCATAGATCAGTCCGCCCACGGGATACTGTTCCAGCGCCGTCTGCGTGGCCTCCCGGGCCACCGTCACAGGCTCCACGCCGGTGATGTCCTCCGGCCGGGCCAGGATCATCTGGCAGATCTTCTCCCGGAGGGTCATCCCGGCCAGCAGCGTCTCCGCTGCCGTGGGTTCCGGGGTTGGTTCCGGCGTGGGTTCGGCCGTCGGCTCCGGTGTCGGCTCCGGGGTATGCTCTGCCAGCGGCACAGCCGAGGGCGGCACCGTGGCCGAAGGTACAGCGGTCTCTCCCCGCTCTCCCACAGCACCCAGCATCAAAAGCTCCGCCGCCAGGATCAGCGCCAGCGCCACCATCACTACGATAAAGGTATTCTTCTTCCACATACTCATAACTTCTTTCGCCGTTTTTCTTTAGGATGCCACAATTTTCGCCGGGAAGCAACCTCACGGCCGGTTTCTTTACTTTTTTCCGCCCCGGTGCTAAAATATTTTCACACAGAACACAACACAGGAGGGCCGCCCATGAAAACGAAGCTTTCCCCCCGGTTCTGGTGCTCGCTGGGACTGTTCAGTCTCATCGGCCAGGTGGCCTGGGTGGTGGAGAACATGTATCTCAACGTGTTCATCTATAAAATGTTCAACGCTTCCGCGGGGGATATCTCCGCCATGGTGGCCGCCAGCGCCGTGGTGGCCACGGTGACCACCGTATTCATGGGCGCGCTGTCCGACCGGCTGGGTCGGCGGAAGGTATTTATCTCCGTGGGCTATATTCTCTGGGGCCTCTCCCTGTTCGCCTTTGCCTTTCTCCGGGAGGGCCTTCTGAGCGCCCTGTTCCCCGCCGCCGTCTCCGCGGCCGCCCTGGGCGTGACGCTCACCATCGTGCTGGACTGCATTATGACCTTCTTCGGTTCGACCGCCAACGACGCCGCCTTCAACGCCTGGCTCACGGACAGCACCGACGCCACCAATCGCGGCGCGGCGGAGGGCATAAACGCCATGATGCCTCTGGTGGCCATTCTGGTGGTATTCGGCGGCTTCATGGCCTTCGACCTGAACTCCGCCCGGAGCTGGAGCCTCATCTTTGCCATCATCGGCGGCGCGGTCACACTGGCCGGTGTGCTGGGTCTCTTCCTTTTGGACGAACCCGCCCTCACCCCCTCCCGGAGCAACTGGCTCCAGAATGTGATCTACGGCTTCCGCCCCTCCACCGTGCGGGAAAACAAAGTCCTCTATCTCCATCTTCTCGCCTTCATTCTCTTCAACATCTCCATCCAGATCTTCATGCCCTATCTCATCCTCTATTACGAGGTCTCTCTGGGCATGGAAAACTATGTTCTGGTCATGGCCCCGGCCATCGTGCTGGCCTCGGTGGTCACCGCCCTGTGGGGCAAGGTCTACGATCGGCAGGGCTTCGGCTTTTCCGCCGCGCTTGCTCTCCTGTGGCTGGTGCTGGGCTATGCGGTGCTGTATCTCTTCCGGGCCACGGCGCCGGTCTTCATTGGCTCCCTGCTTATGATGTGCGGCTATCTCTCCGGTATGGCTGTCTTCGGCGCGAAGATCCGGGATCTAACCCCGCCGGGCAAAGCCGGCATGCTTCAGGGCATCCGCATCTTCTCCCAGGTGCTGGTGCCCGGCGTCATCGGCCCCTGGATCGGAAAACTGGTGCTGCGCAATGCCGACATGATCCTCAACAGCGACGGCACCTGGTCCTTCGTCCCCAACGCAAGCATCTTCCTGGCTGCACTGGTTCCGGCACTGCTGGTGCTTGGGATAACGGCCCGGAAAAAGAACCGGACATAATATACAAGGGTCTGTCCCCGCATGAATAATTCTGAGACAGACTGACCCCGGCCGGAGGATAAACCTCCGGCCGGGGTTCTGATATTATCCTCTGTCCATGCCGCAGGCGGTGGCCTCTTCGATGAGTCGGCGGTCGTTTACCACCGTGTCGAAGAACCGGAAGCCCCCGGCAAAATTATAGGCCTCAAAGCCATGGCCCGCCAGAATGCGGGCGGCGATATAGCTGCGCAGACCGCTCTGGCAGATCACATAGACGGGCTTTCCCCGCTCCAGCTCCTCCAGCCGCTCCCGCAGTTCATCCACGGGGATGTTCACAAAGCCGTCGATGTGTCCGGCCCGGTATTCCCCCGGCGTCCGGGTGTCCAGAAGGGTCACGCTGCCGTCCCGGGGCAGGGCCTCCGCGTCCTCCAGATACCACTGCTTCAAAATGCCGCTTTCCATATTCCCGATCATAAACCCCGCCATGTTCACCGGGTCCTTCGCCGAGGAATAGGGCGGCGCATAGGCCAGATCCAGATCCTTCAGGGCCGCTGCCTTCAAGCCGGTCTGGATGGCCGTCGCCAGCACGTCGATGCGCTTGTCCACGCCCTCATAGCCCACGATCTGCGCCCCCAGCAAACGGCCGGTTCCCTTTTCAAAAACCACTTTCATGGTCATGATCCGACCCCCGGGGTAATAGCCGGCGTGGCTCATGGGGGTGAGGATGACCTTGTCCGCATCCAGCCCCGCCTTTCGGGCGTTTGTCTCGTTCACGCCGGTGGAGGCCGCCGTCATATCGAAAATCTTGACGACCGAACTGCCGAAAGAGCCGGCATACCGGCTGTCCCCGCCGCAGATGTTGTCCGCCGCGATGCGCCCCTGCTTGTTGGCCGGGCCCGCCAGGGAGAGAAGCGTGTCCATCCCGGTGACGCCGTGCTTCACCTGCACCGCGTCGCCCACGGCGTAGACATCCGGCACAGAGGTCTCCATCCGGTCATTGACGAGAATGCTGTCTTTCACGCCCAGGGCAAGGCCCGCCTCCTTGGCCAGGGCTGTGTCCGGCGCGACGCCGATGGCCAGAACGACCATATCGGCGTGGAGCGGAGCGCAGTCCTTTAAAAGCACATCCACCCCGCCGTCTTTTTCCGCAAAGCCCTCCACTGTATGGCCCAGAGCCAGCTTCACCCCGTGCTTCCGCACCGCGCTGTGGATAAAGGCGGCCATATCCGGGTCAAAGGGGTTCATGAGCTGCTTCGGCCGCTGGACGATGGTGACCGCCATGCCCAGCTCCCGGAGATTCTCCGCCAGCTCCAGCCCGATGAAGCCGCCCCCCACCAGAACCGCAGACTTGGGATGGTGGGTATCCATGTATTCCTTGATGCGGAAAGTATCCTCCACCGTGCGGAGGGTGAAGAGCTTATCCAGTCCCACCCCGGGGAGCCGGGGCTGCGTGGGTTTTGCGCCGGGAGCCAGAAGAAGCTTATCGTAGCGCTCCTCATATTCCGCCCCGGTTTCCAGATTTTTTACAGAAACGCTCTTGCACTCCGGATGGATAGCGGTGACCTCGTGGCGCACTCTCATGTCCACCCGAAACCGGGCGTAAAAGCTCTCGGGCGTCTGGAGGGTGAGTTCCTCCGGATCGGTGATCGCCCCGCCGATGTAATAAGGCAGGCCGCAGTTGGCATAGGAGATATACCCCGAGCGCTCAAAAACCACGATCTCCGCGCTCTCGTCCAGCCGGCGGAGCCGGGCCGCGGCGGTAGCCCCTCCGGCCACACCGCCCACGATAACTACTTTCATTTATCCATCTGCCTTTCGAATACAAACAGCCATGCTGCCTGTGTAATAAACCAGAATCTGATATATTCATTGTCTAAAAGTTTTCACCTTTTGTCAAGTAACAGCTCCGGCAGTTTTTTGCCCCGGAAGAAGGGGTTTCTCATTGACAGAAGGCGCGGAAATGTTATAATATAGTATCAGTTAGAGTCCACTAACCTTTCCGAAAGAGAATGTGCGGCTCTTTTCCAAAGCCCATAAGTTAGCCTTTTCTAACCAAGGAACACTTCATTTTAATAGGACGGCTTCCCTATGATGATAAACAAACGGCTGATCTCAACGGTCAGCGAAAACAAAAAATACATTGCCGGCAACGTAGCCCTGCAGTGGGTCTCCCTGGCAGCTAACATTACCATGATGGGCTCCATCGCCCATCTGCTGGAGCACTTATATGAGGGCACGGCGGCGGGAAAGCCGCTGGCGACCACCGCCCTCATCGCCGCAGCGGCCGTCGTGGTGCGCTATTTTTGCGCCATCGGCTCCAGCCGCATGGGCTATCTCAGCTCCAAGGCCGTGAAAAAGACCCTCCGGGAGAAAATCTATCAAAAGCTGCTGCGTTTGGGCACGTCTTATACGGAACAGGTGCAGACATCCGAGGTGGTGCAGGTGGCCGTGGAGGGCGTGGACCAGCTGGAGACTTACTTCGGCGCCTACCTGCCCCAGTTTTTCTATGCCATGCTGGCGCCCTTCACCCTGTTTGTCACCCTCAGCTTTGTGAACTTCCCCTCCGCGGTAGTGCTACTCATCTGCGTGCCCCTCATTCCCGTCACCATCGCGGCGGTGCAGCGTTGGGCCAAGAAGCTTCTGGCCAAATACTGGGGCCAGTACACCGCCCTGGGAGACACATTCCTAGAAAATCTCCAGGGTCTGACCACTACGAAAATCTATCAGTCGGACGCCTTTAAGCACAAGGAGATGAACGAGCAGTCGGAGCATTTTCGCAAGATCACCATGAAAGTGCTGACCATGCAGCTCAACTCCATCACCATCATGGACCTCATCGCCTACGGCGGCGCGGCCCTGGGGGTGATCCTGGCCACGACTCAGTTCCGGGCGGGCCATGTGAGTCTGGCAGGCTGTCTTATGATCATTCTGCTGGCAGCGGATTTCTTCCTGCCCATGCGGATGCTGGGCAGCTTCTTCCACATCGCTATGAACGGGATGGCCGCCTCCGACAAGATTTTCCGCCTGCTGGATCTGCCGGAAGCGGAGGAAAAGACAGGCTGCGTACCGACGGACTGCACCATTGAGGTCCGGGACCTGCGCTTTTCCTATGAGCCGGAACGGGAGATTCTCCACGGCGTGGATATGCGCTTCCCTGTGGGCAGCTTTACTGCCATCGTGGGTGAATCCGGCTGCGGCAAATCCACCATAGCCTCCATCCTCATGAGCCGGAACCGGGGCTATACCGGCGAGCTCACCGTGGGCGGCGTCCCCCTGGCGGACATCGCCGAAAAAATCCTTCTGAAAAACTTTACGTACATAAGCCACCAGAGCTATCTGTTCAAAGGCACCGTGCGGGACAATCTTCTCATGGCTTGCCCGAATGCGGAGGACGAGGCTCTCTGGCAGGTGCTGGAGCAGGTGAAGCTGGCGGACTTCCTCTGGGGTGAGGATGGCCTCGACACCCGGCTGAATGAAAAGGCCTCCAACCTCTCCGGCGGTCAGTGCCAGAGGCTGGCACTAGCGAGGGCATTGCTCCACGACAGCCCGGTGTATATTTTCGACGAGGCTACCTCCAACATCGATGTGGAGAGCGAAAACGATATCATGGCCCAGATCCATGCGCTGTCAAAGCGCAAAACGGTCATTCTAATCTCCCACCGCCTTGCCAATGCGGCGGGAGCGGATAACATCTATGTTCTGGAAAAAGGCGCTGTGGCGGAAAGCGGCACCCATGGAGAGCTGCTGGCCAAAAACGCCGCCTACGCCCGGCTCTGGAACGCCCAGCAGGAGCTGGAAAGCTATGCAAAGGGAGGTGAGGCCGAATGAAGCGAAGCGGTTTTAAGGTCATGGCCCGGCTGGTCGGGCTGGTAAAGCCTCTCGCCGGATATATGCTTCTGGCCATTTTCATGGGCCTCATCGGCCATCTGTGCGCCAGCTTCATCACCGTCTTTGGGGGCTATGCCATTCTGGACGTTCTGGGTCTGGAAAGCCCCCTGTCTCTGGGCCTTCTCTTTGCCGGGCTCCTGGTCTTTGCCCTGGTGCGGGGTTTTCTCCGCTATGCCGAGCAGTCCTGCAACCATTTCATCGCCTTCAAGCTCCTGGCCCTCATTCGGGACAAGGTCTTCGACGCGCTGCGCCGCCTGTGCCCGGCCAAGCTGGAAGGACGAGACAAGGGCGATCTCATCAACATCATCACCTCCGACATCGAGCTTCTGGAGGTGTTCTACGCACACACCATTTCCCCCATCTGCATCGCCGTGCTGTTCTGCACGGTCATGGTGCTGTTCATCGGCTCCTATCACCGGGCGCTGGGGCTTCTGGCGCTGGCGGCCTATGTAGCGACCGGCGTCGTTCTCCCTCTTGTGACCTCTAGGCTCAGCGGAGAAGACGGCATGAAGTTCCGCAAAAAGTCCGGAGAGCTAGCCGGGTTTGTGCTGGACAGTCTCCGGGGTCTCTCCGAAACGCTGCAGTACGGCCAGGGTGCAAAGCGCATGGCTCAAATGAACAAGCGGACGGACGATCTCTCCTCCGATGAGGAGCGCATAAAGCGCACCGCCGGCCGGAACACCGCCATGACAAACACCGTCATTCTGGTCTTCGATTTGGCCATACTGTTTCTTGCCTCCCGCCTGTGCGACTTCGGCGGAACGCTTATCTGTACGCTGGCGCTGATGAGCTCCTTTGGCCCCTGCGTGGCCCTCTCAGCCCTGGGCGCCACCCTGCAGAATACCTTCGCCGCCGGCAACCGGGTGCTGGATATTCTGGACGAGGAGCCTGTGGTGGGGGAAGTCAGTGGTCGGGAGCCTGTGACCTTTGCCGGTGCTGCCGCCGAAAACGTCACCTTTGCCTACAGCGAGGAAACCATTCTGGACGATTTCTCCGTGGATATCCCTCGAGACAAGATCATCGGCATTGTGGGCCGCTCCGGCAGCGGAAAGTCCACTCTCTTGAAACTCTTTATGCGCTTCTGGCAGGTGCAGCAGGGTGAGGTGAAGATTTCCGGCCGGAATGTGAATGACATCAATACCTCTAACCTGCGGGATATGGAAAGTTTCGTCACCCAAGAGACCCATCTGTTCCACGACAGCATCCGCAATAACCTGCGCATCGCCAAGCTGGATGCCACAGATGAGGAGATTGTGGCCGCCTGCAAAAAGGCCTCTGTCCATGATTTCATCCAAAGCCTGCCCCAAGGCTATGACACCCCCGTGGGAGAACTGGGCGACACCCTCTCCGGCGGCGAACGCCAGCGGCTGGGTCTGGCCCGCGCCTTTCTGCACGACGCACCGCTGATGCTGCTAGATGAACCCACCAGCAATCTGGACAGTCTCAACGAAGCGGTCATTTTGAAGTCCCTCCATGAGGCGCGGGCGGGAAAGACCGTGGTTCTGGTAAGCCACCGGAAGTCCACCATGGGCATCGTGGATACGGCCTACTCGGTGGAACACGGGAGGATGAGTTGATGGATGTGCAAAGTAAGTGCCAGCGGGAAAAAGAGACCGTGTCTCTTATGATCGCCATCTACTGCCGCAAAAAGCACGGCAAAAAAAGCCTCTGCCCCGACTGCGCCGCGCTGAACGAATATGCCCGACAGCGCTCGGACAAATGCCCCTTTATGGAGACGAAAACCTTCTGCTCCAACTGCAAAGTGCACTGCTATAAACCCGACATGCGTGAAAAGATCCGTGAAGTCATGCGTTTCTCCGGCCCCCGGATGATCTTCCATCATCCCGTCATGGCTATCCGTCATGTCATCGAATCGAAAAAAGAGAAAACGAGACTGGAGAAAACCGTATGAGCATCAAAAAGATCCTGTTTGTCATTCTCGGCTGCCTGGGCGTGGGCCTGGGCGCTGTAGGTGCGGTGGTCCCCATGCTGCCCGCATTCCCCTTCCTGCTTCTGGCGGCTTTCTGCTTCGCCAAAAGCTCCGAAAAGCTCCACACCTGGTTCATAAACACCAAGCTCTATAAAAACAACCTGGAGGACTATATCGCCGGCCGGGGCATGACCTGGAAGACCAAGATCCGCATCATGATCACTGTTACTTTGCTCATGAGCGTGGGCTTCGTCATCATGGGCACCAAAGGGATCATGGTGGGCTGCATCGTGCTGAGCGGCGTATGGCTGTTCCACATTCTCTATTTCTGCTTCGGCGTCAAAACCATTCCCGCTCAGCAGACGATCGAGTAAAAGCACCGTTTCTACGGAAAGGAATCGTATCCATGGAAAACCTTATCATTATTGCCATTCTGGCCATCATCCTGATCCTGGCTGTGCTTCGGACAATCAAGCACTTCAAAGGCGGGGGCTGCTGCAGCAACGGAAGCACCACCATCCGGGATAAGAAAACGCTGACCGCCCCCGTTATCGGGGAAAAGACCCTCACGATTGAGGGCATGTCCTGCGAAAACTGCGAAATCCGCGTGGAGAACGCCTTGAACCGGCTGGACGGCGTTCTGGCCAAGGTCCGCTGGAAAAAGAAGATCGCTTCGGTCTCCTACAGCGCAGAGATCTCGGACGAAACCCTGCGCAAGACCGTGGAGGATCTGGGCTACCAGGTAACTTCCATCTGCGGCTGAAAGATACAACTGTATAAAACGGCACCCGTGCGCTCCGCACAGGTGCCGTTTTCCGTTCATCCGTAGGCATAGGCCCGCATGGCCTTTGTGTCCAGAAGCCTGATCTTCCCATAACTCGTCTCCAGCCAGCCCCGGGAGGCCAGCATGGACACCGCCTGATTCACCGAAGTGCGGGAGATGCCCAGAACGCTGGCGATAAAATCCTGAGTAAAGGGGAGGATCGGAGCATCCTCCGGGCCCTCGTGCTGGCCGTTTGCCAAACGGCGGCAGAGAAAACGGGCCACACGGATATCCGAATTGATCATGGATGCGTCTGCCAGCTCGTCAAACAGAACACCGATGTCCTTGGATATCTCCGCGATGATGAGCTCCTTAAAATCCGAAAATTCATCGCAGCACGCCTCATACAGCTCCCGCCCGATGACGATCACCTCACAGGGGCGGATGGCAATGGCCGAGGCCCGGCGGGGCACCTTCTCAAAGAAGGTGGATGCCCCAAAGATCCGATCCGGCCAGGAGATGAGCATGTTCCGCTCCCGTCCGTCCTCAAAGATCGTATAGGTCAGAGACAGACCGCTGACAAGATAATAAAACTCCGTGGCCATATCTCCCTGGCTGAACAGGATCTCTCCCGGCTGAAACCGCCGGACGGACTGCCGCTCCAGCAGAAAATCAACGATCTCTTTTCTCATCCGACGAATCCTCCCCATAGAGAATGCAGCACAGGCATACCACGCCCAGCATCGGCGGCAGCAGCGCCGCCATCATGACGATTTCCGGGATAAGCCCCGTTTTCCCACCGATATACACCGCGGCCGATACCAGCAGTATAGCAATCAAAAGTCCGATACGCAACGCTTTGCGCCTTTTCATGGGGACACCTCCCTCTCCATACCCGGCGCGAGAAGCCGTTTCTTCTCCCGCAGATACAGCAGCACGCACAGGACAAACCCGCAGGGCGACCCAAAATACCACGCCCACATCAGGCCCGTATAGCTCCCCAGCACCTTGGTCAGGACAAAGCACATGGATACGCGCACCGCAAATTCCAGCAGTGTTTCCACAAAAAAGGTCATGCTCTTGCCCACGCCCCGCAGAAGCCCGCCGGTGGTGATGATGAAGCAGATGATGGCATACACCGGGGAGATGATCCGCAGATAGTGAACACTCACATCAATAACAGTCACCTCGGAGCCCGCGTCCACAAACAGGCCTGCCAGCCGAGCCGGAACGGACTGGAACAGGACGATGACCGCCAGGGTGAAGGCAAAGCACATCCCGGTGGACACCCAGAAGCCCCGGTGGATGCGCCGGTATTTTCCCGCGCCGTAGCACTGGGCCACAAAACTGGAGAGGGCCGTGCCCAGGGTGTTGAAGCACATATAGGCAAAGTTGTGCAGCTTGGAGGCGGCCTCATAGCCCGCGATCACGGCTGTGTCAAAGGTGTTCACGAGACTTTGCAGAATGGTGTGGCTCAGGGCCACGCAGCTCTGCTGAAAGATGCTGGGCAGGGCGATCCGGGTCATGTCCCCCAGAAGCCGCCGGTCAAAATACCGGAAAGGCTCCGAGGTCTCCAGCCCCCGGATCCGACGTGTCACCAGAAGGCAGGCGAGTATGGCCGCCACTCCCTGGGAGACGGTGGTGGCCCAGGCCGCCCCCTCCCCCCCATTTGCAGGGGGCCCACCGCCAGAATGTCCAGAACCACATTCAGCACCGAGGACATCAGAAGAAAATACAGGGGCCGCCGGGAGTCCCCCAACCCCGTAAACACCGCCGTGGCGGCGTTGTACAACGCCATGAACACCACACCGGCGGAATAGATGGCAAGATAGTTCCGCGCGGGAACAAAGAGACTCTCCGGCGCGTTCAGAAGCCGCATCAGGGCCCGGACAGGGCCACGCCCAGCGCCGTCAGCACAACACCCAGCGCCGAGAGGGCGGTCAGCGCCGTGAACACGGCCGATTTCAGATCTCCCATGCGCTTTGCGCCGAAGAGCTGGGAGATGATGACCGAGCAGCCCATGGCCGCGCCGGTGGCAAAGGCAATGTAAAACAGGGTGATCGGGTATGCCGCCCCGATGGCCGCAAGTCCTTCCGCGCCTGTGAACCGCCCGACAATGACGCTGTCCGCGATGTTATAGAGCTGCTGCAGCGCCGTGGACAGAAGCAGGGGCAGGGAAAAGTTCCAGATGACCTTCAGGGGCCTCCCCCGGGTCAGATCCGTGATCACAGAAAACCACTCCCTTTCTCGTTTTTTCTATCATAACGGATTCCACCCCGGCAGACTGTCAACTGCTTTACATTCCGGAACAGAAAAGCAAGGCGAGTTCTCCCATTTCGTTTCGTGTTGTTCTTTATGGCTGCATTTTAGTTTTGGATTTGATTCCGAAAGCTTTGCGAAATGTTAATTTGGATCGTTTCTGTCCCGCTGCAAGGTCTTCCCACTCCGTCCGGGTGAAAAAAGCAAAAAAAGAGTAAATCTTTTGTCAAGAAATTCACGCAAATTTAACGTTCCCGTGCTACGCTTGAGGTACAGAATTATAATAATGTTTTGGAGGTTTTTGCCATGAAGCGAACCATAGCGATCCTTCTTGTGATGCTGATGGCCCTGTCCCTGTTTGCGGGCGCGGGCATGCGCGAAGTCACCTGGGAGGATTATCAGCAGTGGCTGGTGGATAATCTCGCCGCCATTTCCCCCTTCCCCGAGCCTGTCTCCGCCATCGTCTGGGAGACCGGAAGCTGGGAGGAGATCGAAGCCGGCTATGACTCCGGCCCCTGGGGCAAGTTCTTTGACGAGGACTGCTACAACGCCTCCACCTGGGAGGAATTCGTAGCCGCGGGCGGCGTCGGAACCTTCAACGCCGACTTTGTGGATCTGCCCATGGGCCCGGACGAGACCGATTCCGCCTCCGGCGAAGCCTCCGGTGAAGCCGTCGGCGAAGTCACCTGGGAGGACTATCAGCAGTGGCTGGTGGATAATCTCGCCGCCATTTCCCCCTTCCCCGAGCCTGTCTCCGCCATCGTCTGGGAGACCGGAAGCTGGGAGGAGATCGAAGCCGGCTATGACTCCGGCCCCTGGGGCAAGTTCTTTGACGAGGACTGCTACAACGCCTCCACCTGGGAGGAATTCGTAGCCGCGGGCGGCGTCGGAACCTTCAACGCCGACTTTGTGGATCTGCCCATGGGCCCGGATGAGACCGATTCCGCCTCCGATGAGGCGGCTGCCACCGTCACCGTAAACGCGGACGGCACCGTTTCCGGCGTGGAGGGCGAGCACATCAGCCTCATCGTGGACGGCGTGGAAAAGGCCCTTCTCCCCGGTGAATACAGCGGCGCCGTTGTGGTCACGGAGGAATTCTCCGTCACCGGCTCCTCCGGCAGCGGCGAGCCTCCCGCCGGCGGCGGCAGTCCCGGCGGCGCTTCCGGCGACACCTCTGCCAATACCGGCGAGGTGACCGTGGGCAGCCTTACCCGCACCGTTCTGGGCACCGAGCTCATCAGCACCCAGGGTGCCGACGATTACCGCACGGCCCTCTATGTGGACGCCGACGGTGTCCGGGAGGAATACTCCGTCACCGAGGCCGTTCTCGGCGGCAGCTATGACGATGCCTCCGCTGAGGGCATTTCCGTCACCGGCGAGAGCGACACCTTCGGCGCGCTGGTGGTGGAGAGCGTTCCCTATGAGCTGGCCGACGCCGTCATCCGGCTGAACAGCGCCAGCGTGGGCGGCGAGACCAACGACTTCACCGGCCTGGGCGCCGCCGTCTCCGCCTATGGCGATGGCACCCTGCTGGAGATCACGGACAGCGACATTGAGACCACCGGCGTGGTCAAGCCCGCCCTTTACATCAGCGGCGGCGCGGATGTCATTATCCGCAATTCCCGTCTCGCGGCCATGGGCGGCGAGGTTTACGACACCTATCTCTCCAACGCCAACCAGCAGAGCATGATCGGCGCCCCCTGGCATCTGGGCATCAACAACGCTCTGGGCAACTCCCGCTGCGTGAACCTCATGGGCGCCGGCACCACCGAGACCGTCATCGACTCGGAGATCTATGCCGCCGGCTGGGGCGGCCTGTCCGTGGACGACGGCAGCTATATGCGCATGGACGTTCTGAACACCTCCGTTGAGGTGGACGAGGGCTACGGCGCCTTTGCCATCGCCCAGGTCACGGAAAACTATTACGGCGTCAACATGAACGCGGGCGTTCTGGACTTCATCATGATGGGCGGCCATGTGAACATCGGCTCCTACACCGGCGGGGACGAGATCACCGTCCGCCGCATGGAGGTCAAGGACGCCGGCGAGGGCATCGACACCTACTACGCCCAGGAGACGGACGAGGTCATCGCCGTGGTCTCCAGCGACGCGGTAGCCGAGGGGGAAACGGTCTATTCCACCGTCGCCTCCGACCGCTTCGGCTTTGAGATGCACTCCATGATGCTGAACGACACCGTGAACACCATCACCCTGAAGGAAAACACCACCCTCACCACCGGCGAGGCCAGCTTCATCGTCAAGTCCGGCTTCGCGGAGATCACCGTGGACAACGCCACCGTGACCACCGGCGCCAGCCCTTACACCGGGGAGACGGTGTTCCTCCAGGTCATGGACAACGACGACGGCTTCTGCGGCCTGACAAACTTCCAGTACAGCGCCTTTGGCGAATACTTCTGGGAACCGGACGGCTGGAGCTTTGAATTCAGCGACACCATTGACACCGACGACTACGACCTCCAGGGCAGCGCCGCCTACGACGTGAAGGACTACGGCACCGAGGGCAGCAAGGATCTGGACCAGTGGTGGACGAAGGTGAATCTCGCCGACACCGCCGTGGTGGGCGATATCTGGAACTCCACCGGCTACTGGACGCAGGGCGGCAGCGACCTGTATGTGACCATCGGGGAGAACGCCTCCGTCACCGGCGTCATCTCCTCCGGCGCCTATCAGCACTATGCCAAGACCTATGAAGTGGGTCTCTACGGCTTTTACAGTGCCTCCGGCGAGGACACCGTCCCCCTGGAGGACAACGCCTGGTACAACTCCGAAAATTCCGGCAGCTGGGATAATTCCAAATACATCAGCGTGGTGGACAACACCCCCTTCTTCTATGGCGCCAACGGCACGGAAGTCACCGTGCAGAACGGCGGCATCTGGAATCTCACCGGTGCGAGCTTCGTCACCGCCCTGACCGTTGACGGCGGCTCCATTGAAAACCTGGCCGCCATCTATGAAGTGCATCTGGACGTCACCGATCGGGACAACCAGGTGGACGCCGTCACCGTGGCCTCCTGCGAAGAAGTAGCCTGGAACGGCGGCGACATTGCCCTCTCCGCCGGGGACAACACGACGATCTTCGTCCTTCTGCCCGCTGGCACGGACATTGACCAGGTCATCCTCGTCGGCCAGAGCCTCGGCATCGGCGCGAAGGACTTTGAGGGTCTCTATCTCGGCTCTTTCTACGATCCGGCCGTGGGCCTGCTGGAAAGCCCCATGGACATTTACTGATCTAAAATTACGAATATAAAGGAGAACACCATGAGCAAGGAAATCTCCCGCAGAAAGTTTCTGAAGACCGCCGCCGCGGGCACCGCGGGCGTTGCGGCGAGCTATGCCCTGGGCGGCATGGCTCTGGGGGCGGAGTCCCCCGATGCCGTCACCTCCGCCAGCACGGCTCTGGCCACCGAAACGGAGGAGACCGTTGTCCGCGTGCTGGAGGGCGAGGGCGTCACCCAGATCACCAACACCCTCTATTCCACCGCCACCTGGCGGCACAAGCCCGATCCCGTGGCGGAGAGCGCCATCGCCGCCACCCACGAGGCAGATGTCCTCATCATCGGCAACGGCTATTCCGGCGCGGCCTGCGCTCTGTGGCTGGCGGAGCAGGGCTATAAGGTCATCGTTCTGGAAAACCAGGCAGCGGCCAGCTTCAGCCTCTTCGGCGGCGATCAGGCCGTCATCAACTCCCCCTATATCATGGAGCACTACGGGGCCAAGGAAGTGGACCCGCTGGAGTTCTATGAAAACTGGATGCTCAACTGCAACAACTATGCAAACCAGGCTCTCTGCATGAAGTTCGCCAAATATTCCGGCGAATCCTTCGACTGGCATCTGGGCCACACCCCCAGCGATGTGGTGGACACGATGTTCAGCGCCCCCTCCTACTGGGACATGACAAAAAAGAGCATGCGGGAGGGTATGCTGGAAAAGATCGGCCCCCTGCGCTTCTATGCCCCCACCCTGCGGCCCAATCAGGCCACCGTGGCCAAATACAACCGGGAGTTCATCGAAAACGAATCCGGCACGGGCAGCTATCACATCTTCTCCTGCCACGCGGACTATCTGGAGACGGACGCCAACGGCGCCGTCACCGGCGCGGTGGCCCACAAGACCGACACGGATGAATATATCCGCCTGAAGGCCAAATACACCGTCATCGCCACCGGCGGCTTCGGCTCCAACATGGACATGGTCCACGACCTTCTGCCGGACCTGCTGTATTTCATGCAGGATCACGACGCGCTCCACGCCCAGCAGACCGACCGGGACGGCAGCGGCATCGCCATGGCCATCCAGATCGGCGCAAAGCTGGAGCAGGGCCCCATCCCCACCATGGACGGCCGTCTCACCTGGCTCAACGGCGGCCCCGGTCAGGGCGGTTCCCCCGGCCATCCTCAGGGCGTGTGGTTCGACGGCTACGGCAAGCGCTTCCAGAACGAGTTCTGGGGCACCATCGAGCACCGGGGCTTCCCCTCCCTGTTCATGAATCGGGACACCATTTACTGCCTCTATGACAGCAATCTGCCCGAATATCTGCGCCATGTGGCCCCGGCCCACGGCTCCACCGACCCCACGGAATCGGCCATCTCCTCCTGGAAGACCAAGCTGGAGGCCGCCTACGCCGCCAAAGGCGAGGTGTATAACGCCGGCAGCGGCATCTATCTCTACGCCGGTGACACGGTGGAGGAATGCTGCGAATTCGCGGGCATGTCGGAGCGTGTGAAGCAGAACATTCTCGACTCCCTGGCCCGCTACAACGAATACGCCCACGTCGGCCGGGACGAGGAATTCGGCCGGGCGGCAGAAGTGCTGTTCCCCTGCGAGAATGGCCCCTTCTATCTCCAGGTGGTTCAGGAAAACGCCCTCATCGCAAACTACATGGTCACCATGGGCGGCCTGTATGTGGACGGCGAGCAGCGCGTCCTGGGCGAGGAATTTCTCCCCATCCACGGCCTTTTTGCCACCGGCAACACCACCGGCGGCCGTTACGGCCGGGATTATTTCACCCCCACCAACGGCGTATCCATCGGCATGGCCGTGTGTCTGGGCCGGGAGTGCGGCAAGTCCGTCCAGCGCCAGCTGGAGGGCGACATCTGGTACATGGAGGAAGCCGACGCCCCCACACCCATCGACATGACCACCTCCTCCGCCTCCGGCGAAGCTTCCGGCGGCGCCTCCGGGGAGCCCCCCATGTAATATAAGAAGCCTGTGCGCAACCCTTGCGCACAGGCTTTCTTTCCGCCTCCCGCTCCCTCTTTCGGTTGTCCCCGGCGGAAAACCGTGCTATACTGTTTCCATCGCCAAGGAAAGGGATGACCGCCATGCAGAACACACAAAACACACCCCCCTCTCTCGATCTCTGGTTGCAGGAAGCCAAGGCCCACGAGAGCGCCCCTAACATCGGCATGTATCTCACCCATGTGGGCGTTGTCCGGGAGAGCGCCAAGGCCAAGGTCCGCCACGGCGCAGAAAATACAAAGCCTGTCACCGGCATGCTGTTTTCCTATGACCGGAATCTGGTGGACGCCGTTGTGGCAGACGCCTATAAGCTGGAGGGCATTTACTATATCCGCGCCTGGCTCAACGAGGGGGCGCTCTCGGTGGGCGACGACATCATGCGCGTCCTGATCGGCGGGGATATCCGGCCTCATGTGGTGGATGCCCTGCAATACCTGGTGGGCCGTCTGAAAAACGAATGCGTCACCGAAACGGAACTGACCTGAACAACCAAAAGAAAAGACGCCGGAATGGGCATATCACGCTGTCCATTCCGGCGTCATTTTTTATTCCGCTTTCAGTGCCCGGTCCAGCACGGACCTTACGGCTTCCTTTGTGGGGACGCCTTCCATCAGTTTCTCCCCCGCCACATAAAAGGTGGGCACATAATAGTAATCCAGCGAATCCGCAAAAACCGGCTCCGCGGACTCATCCACCCGCCGGATGGGGATAGCCCCATAGGCGGGATTCTCCGCCGTCAGTTCCTCGATCATCTTGTTGGCCCGCCGGCAATGAGGACACCCCGGCAGCAGCATCATGAGTATTTCCCGCATAGCTGTCTCCTTTGTGCTTTATCCGTTCGGTTCGCCTGCGTTCCCGGCCGTCATGATCTCATACCGGTGTTCCCGGTGCAGTCGGTCCACAAGCTGCTTCACAAGGAAATTCTGCCCGCTTCGCCGCCAGACAAGTCCCTGGGTCATGGTCCGCATGCCGGACACCGGCAGCAGTATAATGTTCGGATCGTTCGCCAGAAGATTGCCTTTGTTCGTAAGCGTGACCGCGAGGCCCGCCGCCACATACAGAGACACGGAACTGATGGCCGGAAGAAGCTGGACTTTTGACGTATCCCGCAGCCCGCTGAAGGGCATGTTCTTCAAAAGGGAATCCTGCAGCGGCTCCGGAAACTGGTTCTGGGTCACCATGGCCAGGGGGATATCTTCCAGCAGCTCGATCATGTCGTCCAGGGTCAGACACCCCTGCCCCGCCGCCGGAAGCTGCCGGTTGATGGCCAGCTGCGCCGGAGAGGTATCCAGATTGAGATACTCAAAGCCATATTCCAGAAATTCATCATACACCAGCATGAGGCCCGCATCGATGGAGCCGTCGTTCAGGCCGGAAAAGAGGGTCCGGGAATCGTGCCGCGCAATGTTCAGCTCGCAGCCGGGATTTGCCTGCAGCAAATTGCGAAGCTCCCGGATGAGGGCGTCGTTCATATACTGGTCTTCCAGGATCCCCAGATTCAGATGGCCCTTGCTGCCCGAGCTGATGTCGCGCACCTCCTGAACGATGCTCTGATAATCCTCATAGAGCACGGTGAGCCGCTCAAAAAGAGCCCGGCCCGCATCCGTCAGGGTAATGCCGTTGTTTGCCCGCTGGAACAGCTTCGCCCCCAGCTCCGCCTCAATGGCCGCGATCTGACGGCTCAGGGAGGGCTGGGTGATATAAAGCTGCTCGGCCGCCGCCGTAAAGCTCAGTTTCTCCGCGGCGGTGAGAAAATACTGTATCTGGGCTGTTGTCATAGAACAAGCACTCCCTCCTGCTGTATGTATATAGTTTACATGAACCGCACCAAAAATGCAAATTCCGCTATGTCATGCAAAAAAAGCATGGGCGCATAGGACAAAACTTCTGTACCTCCCCGCCCCTTGTTCGTTAAAATAATTACAGCAAATCTCCCGCATAATCTGTTCTAAAGGAAGTATCATCCTATGAATCATTATCCAAATCTTCTCAAACCGCTGATGGTTGGGAATGTATATCTTAAAAACCGCATGGTATCCACCAACGCTCTGCCCCACTATCTTCAGGGCTCGGAAAACTTTCCGGCGGAGCCGGTCATAAACCATGTGGCCTCCTGCGCCCGGAACGGCGCGGCCATCGTCAGCTTCGGCGATTGGGCGGATCCCCACCAGCGCACCGCCATTGACCCCTCCAGCCGGCGCATGCCCATGTTCGACCTCTCCGACCCCAGCGTACATAACTACATGTCCCAGATGGCAGACGCGGTCCACTTCTATGGCTCCAAGCTCTGCATCTGCCTCATGGAGTTCGGCCCCCGCGGTCTGGGTGTCAAGAACAAGCCCGCCATTGACACCTCCAAGGACGTGGATCTCACCGACATGGACGCCATCCAGGATCTTCTCCCTCAGCTGTTTGCGGAGGATTTTGGCGAGATCCGGGCCATGACCGCCGAGGAGATCCGGGCCTTTGAAGAGGAAGTTGCCCAGAAGGCCCTGTTCTATAAAAAGCTTGGCTTTGATATGTGCGATCTGCACATGGCTTACCGCCTTCCCATCTTCGCCCAGTTCCTGTCCCCGCTGGTGAACGACCGCACCGACGAATACGGCGGCAGTCTTGAAAACCGCGCCCGGTTCCCCCTGGAGACCTGCAAGCGGATCAAGGAGCTCTGCGGCCAGGACTTCCTCATCGAGATCGAGATCTCCGGCGAGGAGAAGCCCGGCGGCATGACCCTGGACGAGGTCATCCGGTTTGCCCATATGGCAGACGGACTCATCGACATCTTTCAGATCCGCGCCTGGAACGACACGGACTCCCACCCCACCGGCTTCAATTCCATCGAAGGCGAGCCCGTGACGCTGAAATACTGCGAGGCCATGAAAAAGGCCAACGTCCCCGTTCTGGTGGAGCCCGTGGGGGGCTATCAGGATCCGGACCTCAACGAGAAATTCCTGGCCGAGGGCAAATGCGATCTCATCGGCATGGCCCGGGCCTTCATCTGCGATCCCAACTATTTTGAAAAGATCTACGAAGGCCGTCCGGAGGACATCACGCCCTGCATCCGCTGCAACAAATGCCATGTTCCCTTTATCGACGGCCCCTGGCACAACGTCTGCTCGGTGAACCCCGCCATGGGCCAGGCCCATCGGCTGAAGAATCTGATTCCCGGCCATACGAAGCCCCGGAAGGTCGCCATCGTGGGCGGCGGTGTCTCCGGCATGGAGGCCGCCATCGTTGCGGCTCAGCGGGGCCACAGCGTGACCCTGTTTGAAAAGTCCGGCAAACTGGGCGGTCAGATGCTGTATTCCGACCACGCCTCCTTCAAGTGGCCCATCCGGAACTTCAAGGCCTGGCAGATCCGCCAGGTGGAGAAGCTGGGCGTGGACGTCCGTCTGAACACCACCGCCACCCCGGAGATGATCCGTGCCGAGGGTTTTGACGTTGTTCTGGCCGCTGTGGGCAGCCGGCCCAACATCCCCAACATCCCCGGCGCGGACAACCTCAATGTCCATTCGCCCCTGTCCGTTTACGGCAACCATGAGCATCTGGGCGAAAACATCGTTGTGATCGGCGGCTCCGAATCCGGCTCCGAGACCGGTCTGTATCTGGCCATGAACGGTCATAAGGTCACCGTTCTCACCCGCCAGAACGTTCTCGCCCCGGAGGCCGCGCAGGTCCACTATGTGGAAATGCTTCACAACGCCTGCAAATGGGAACCCAACTTCTCCCACATCACCCTGGCGACCACCACCCGCATCGACCCGGACGGCGTTGTTTATACCGATGGCGAGGGCGCGGAACACAAGCTCCTGTGCGACGATGTGATCCTCTCCGCCGGCGTAAAGCCCTGCATAGACGAAGCTCTGGCCTTCTATGGCAGTGCCGAGCGCTTCTATCTCATCGGCGACTGCAGCCAGCCCGGCAGCATCCAGACCTGCATGCGCAGCGCCTTTTCCATCGCATCCCAAATCTGAGCCCAGGAGGTTAGAGCCGTGAGCAACAAACCAACGTCGACCTTTGACAAAATCGACCGGGTGATCACCAACGGCGTGAAATATGTCTCCTACCTTGGCGCCCTGGCCCTGTTCGTGATCGCCATCGTCGCCACCGTGGATGTCATCGCCACAAAAGTGTTCCACTCCCCCATCCGAAACGTGACAGAATTTGTCACCTACATGAACGTTCCGGTGGTCTTTTTCTGCATCGGCTTTGTCCAGCTGGACCGGGGCCACACCCACATTGATCTGATCTACCGCCATTTCCCCCCGGTCGTGCACAAGATCATCCACATTCTTGGCTATGTGATCGGCGTGGCCGTGTGCAGCTTCGCCGGCTGGCGCGGCATGGTGCAGGCTCTCCAGAAGCTGGAGACCATGACCTATGCCTCCGGCCCGACCTCTTTTCTGATCTGGCCCTTTGTGGTCTGCATCGGCATCGGCTATCTGGTGCTGGCCATCAGCTTCCTGTGGTGCATCCCCCGGGAGCTGAAAGGCCGGAGCCCCTATACCATTGATCTTGGCGGCGGCAATTCCGCCGAGAAAGGAGAGTGACTGTCATGACACCTGCCGCAATCGGTATTCTCGTATTCCTCGTAATGATCGTCCTCATTCTCATCGGCGTCCCCGTGTTCCTCTCCATGATGATCACCTGCTTTGCGGGCTTCTGCATGATCGGCGGTCTGCCCATGGCCATCACCCAGTTCACCACCGCTCCTCTGGCGGTGGGCGCGGATTACAGCTACGCCGTGCTGCCCCTGTTCATGCTCATCGGCACACTGGCCGGCATAACAGGCATCGCGGAAGGCGCCTTCGGCTCCCTCCAGAAATGGCTGGGCCGGGTCCGCGGCGGTCTTCTGTATACCCTGGTGCTGGCAAATGCCGCCTTCGGCGCCTGCTCCGGCATCTCCACCGCCGGTTCCATCACCTTTGCCCGGCTGGCTCTGCCGGAGATGGACAAGGCCGGCTACGACCGCAAGCTCTCCATGGGCGCCATCTGCGGTTCCGGCATTCTCTCCACCCTGATCCCTCCCAGCATCGGCATCATCATGATCTGCGTGATCATGCAGAACCTTTCCATCGGAACCGCCCTGAACTACGGTCTGAGCTGCGGCATTCTCCTCATCGCCATCATGTGCATCGGCGTTTTCGTCTATGTCCGTATCCGCCCGGACAAGGTGGCCGACACCTCCTCCATGCCCAAGATCCCCATGAAGGAGAAGCTTATCTCTCTGAAAGACCTTCTGCCCATCGTCTTCGTCTTCCTGCTGATCATCGGCGGCACCATGCTGGGCTGGTTTGCGGCTACCGTGGCCGGCGCCGTGGCTTCCGTGGCGCTCATCATTTATGCCCTGGCCAAGCGCATCCCCGTCAAAACCGTTCTTCACTGCATCTGGGACGCGGCCATCGTAAACGCCGGCTTCTTCCCCATCATCGTGGCCGGCAGCATGTTCAGCCGCTTCGTTTCCACCACCGGCATCGTCACCGCCGTGGCCAACTTCATCGCGCGGCTGGCCCTGCCTCCCTATGTGGTTTTCCTGATCGTCGTGGCCTTCTATCTTTTCTGCGGCTGCGTCATGGACATCATGTCCATCGTCACCATCACGGTGCCCATCGTTCTGCCTCTTCTGGTGGGTCTGGGCTACAACGAATACATCGTCTGTGTCCTGCTCGTCTTCATGTGCGACATGGCGGGTCTCACCCCGCCCATCGGCATGAACGTGTTCGCGGTCTCCAACGCCCTGCGCATCAGCCCGTCGGAGATCTTTGCCGGTGTAACGCCGTTCTTCCTGATGGATCTTGCCGCCGTTCTTCTCATCGGCGCTTTCCCCAAGATCATCATGTGGCTCCCCATGCTGACAGGCCTTGCCTAGTCTTAACTCTGTGATTCAAATTTTTATATAAGGAGAAACAAAAATGAAAAGAATCTTCGCACTGCTTCTTGCCCTTGCTATGATGCTGACGCTGATCGCATGCGGCACCTCCACCGAGACCCCCACCGCCGAGGAAGCCGCCGAGGCTCCCGCTGCCGACGCTGCCGCGGAAACCGCCGAGGAAGCCGGCTCCGAGTATCCCACCATGACGCTGAACGTCTCCTGCTCCTACAACGAGGCAGAGACCTCCGGCCAGCAGCTGGCTTACTTCACCAATTACATCACCGAGAAGAGCGGCGGCAACATCACCTTCAACGTCTACTGGGGCGCCACCTTCTGCACCGCTGCGGAAGATCTGGAGTATGTTTCCAACGGCTCCGTGGACATGACCCTGCTCTCCAACGCTCAGTACGCCTCTGTTCTGCCCCTGACCAACTTCCCCACCATGGCCGGCGGCAGCCAGGAGAACGTTGTGGACATGGTCAAGTACATCATGTTTGAAAACGACGAGACCGCTGCCCTGATCGAGCAGGAGCTGACCGATAACAACGTGAAGGTTCTGAACGTCAACGCCGGCGGCACCAACGCCATCGTTTCCAAGAGCCCCCTCTCCAGCTACGAAGACTGCCAGGGCATGATCCTCGGCGCCATGATGAACCAGTCCACCTATGAGGATCTGGGCATGACCTTCAAGTTCTCCGTTCCCCCCGAGACCTACTCCGACCTGCAGAAAGGCGTTGTGGACTGCGCCGGTCTGTCTCTGGCCGGTGTTGTGGGTCTGGCCTGGTATGAGGTCGCCCCCTATGTCATCACCGACGGCATGTACTCCTGCTCCAACTACTACACCATCAATCTGGACAAGTGGAACAGCTTCGACGAAGCCACCCAGGCTCTGTTCATGGAAGCCGGTGAAGCCGCCTGCGAAAACAGCTTCGTGCTGAACGAGGGCGAGTTTGAAGCCTGCGTCGCCACCATCAACGACTACAACGCCGCTCAGGGCATCGATGCCACCGTCGGCGCTCAGGACGAAGAGCACGCCCAGATCCATGTGGAGACCTACATGAAGAACGCCTTCGCCGACTGCCGCACCACCGCCGCCAACGCCGGCAAGACCGACGAGATGGAGATCATTCTGGCCGCTGTTGCCGACTACCTGGGTCTCGAAGCCTGATCCATCCTCTTTTAACCGCGAAGGGCCCGTGCATACGCACGGGCCCTTTCCATATA
This sequence comes from uncultured Oscillospiraceae bacterium, assembly GCA_964592685.1. Taxonomy (GTDB): domain Bacteria; phylum Bacillota; class Clostridia; order Oscillospirales; family Oscillospiraceae; genus CAJOIG01. Next base: position 24,801 of record CAZQFN010000005.1, read on the forward strand.
CACACAAGAAAAAGGACGGAGCACACTCCGCCCTTCTGTTATTCTTCCACGCTCCTGGCCGCGATGGCCACAAGCTCCTCCGTGGTGAAAACATGATGGGTGCCGCAGAAATCGCAGCAGATCTCCACATCCTCGTTCGCTTCGATGAGGGAGTCCAGTTCCTTCCGGTCGATGCAGGCCAGCGCCTCGCTGAGCCGCTCCTTGCTGCAGCTGCAGCGGTATTCCACCGGGGTCTGCTCCAGGATTTGATAATCCAGCCCCTTCAGCACCTGGTCAAACACCACCTCGGCCCCATCCTCGTCCAGAATGGTGGTAAGCTGGTCCATCATGAAGATATTCTCCTCCAGGAGGTCGATGAGCTTTTCATCCGCACCCGGCAGAAGCTGGACCACAAAGCCGCCGGCGGCTTTGATGGAGGTATCGGTGTCCACCAGAACGCCCAGACCGCAGGCGGAGGGCACCTGCTCGCTCTCCAGCAGATAAGCGGTGAAATCCTCGGCGATCTCGCCGGTGACAAGCTCCGTGGAGCCCACATAGGGCTCTCGCATACCCACGTCCCGGATGACGGTGAGCATACCTTCCTTGCCCACGGCGCTGCCCACATCCAGATGGCCGTCTGCCTTCAGAGGCAGATCCACGGTGGGATCGTCGATATAGCCGCGGACGTTTCCCTCCGCGTCGGACACCGCAAGAAGAATGCCCACGGGGCCGCCGCCCTGGATGCGCACGGTGACGCTTGCCTTGTCGCTCTTGAGCATGTTGCCCAGAAGAGACGTGGCGCACAGCGTCCGGCCCAGAGCCGCCGCCGCGGTGGGGGTGCAGTTGTGGATCTCACGGGCCCGCTGGACCATGTCCCGGGCGGTGATCACCGACATATTGACAAAGCCATCGCCTGCGATGGCGCGTATGATTCGATCCATGTTGATTCTCCTTGGAAGTTTTCAATTTGTATGCATTATACCACAATTGTTCCACATATGCTATAAGAACCGGACTTTGTGAATTGACAGACATTCTTTTTCCGCATAGAATAAGAACAGAAAAGTTTCTTTCGGGAGGTGGACCTATGGACAGATCAAAATGCTCCATCAACGATCTTCTGGCCATTGAGCGGACAAATCTCGCCAACGAGCGCACGCTTTTGGCCTATACCCGCACCGCCCTGGGCCTGGTGGCCGCCGGGGCTGCTCTGTGGAAGCTGTTTGAGGTCTCCTGGGCCCGGGTAGCCGGCGCCGCTTTTCTCCTCCTCGGCCCGGCGGTCATGCTGTTCGGCCTGTGGCGTTTTTTCCGCATCCGCCGGAGTCTGCGCAGCATGCCCCCGGAGCTCCACGAAGACGACTGAAGCCCAATTAGAAAGAGCCATCCAATCGGACGGCTCTTTTTCTCATTCTTTTCCCTTTTCCAGTTCTTCCACGATTTGAGCGTACATGGTCTCGTCGATCCTGAACTTCTTGGCATAGAGGATGAAGCCTGCCAGAATGCACACCAGAGGCAGAAGCATCATGGCCACCTTCATGATCCAGATGGGCGCGCCGGTGACGCCGTTTATCAGCGCCTCGATCCGGGCCGCGTCCGCCACGGCGTCCAGTCCGGCGATTTGGTTCGACACATCGTTGATGCCGGAGACGATCAGCGTCACGGTGACCACGCCGGTACCCACGGCACCGCCCAGCTTGTTGATAAAGGGCTGCACCGCGAAGGAGACGGACTCGTTCCGCTTGCCCAGCTTCCACTGGCCGTATTCCACCGCGTCCGCCAGAAACAGCAGCATGAGAAGCTGAATAAATGCCTGGGCAAAAAACAGCACCAGCCCCGCGACCACGATGACGGGCAGCTTCTCAAAGGAGAAGAAAAACAGAATGTAGGCCGCCACCACCGCCACCATGGATCCGAAATAGAGCTGCCGGCGGGTGAAGCGTCTGCTGAACAGGGGAAAGACCGACAGGGCCGTCAGCTGGGCTACGCCCAGCACCGCCGCGAAGATCATATAGGTGCCCTCGTTTTTATAGGCGTATTTGAAATAATACACGCCGAAGGAGGTGGTGGTGCAATAGCCGATCATAAACAGGGCCATGGCCACCGCCGTGACCATAAGCTGGTCATTCTTCACCAGCGCCTGCACCATACCCTTGAGGCTGGTGTGGGGCTGGGCGGCAAGCTCCGAGCGGTCCTCCTTCACGCCAAAGACGGTGATGAGCTGGAAGATCCACATCAGCGCCACCAGGATGACGGCAAAGACGAAATAGCTCTGCCGGGCGCCAAGGCCAAAGATGTCCGGCACCATGGTATACAGCACCACCACGGAGAACATGCCCACGTTGGCGCAGATGCGGGCCACGGCGCCCACGCCCTCCCGGACCTTCTGATCCTTGGAGATGGCCGGCATGAGCGACCAATAGGAGATATCGTTCGTGGTATAGGCCATGCCCCAGAGCAGATAGACCACGGCGATGAAGGCCACATAGCCTCCCTCGCTCAGTCCGGGATCGGAAAACAGCAGCACCGCCAAAATGCCGGAGGCGAACATACCGAACAGAATCCAGGGCTTGAACTTGCCCCAGCGGGTCTTGGTATTATCCACAATGGTGCCCATAACGGGGTCGTTCAGAGCGTCGAACACCCGGAAAATGACCATCAGCGTTCCCAGGATGGCAAGGCTTTTGTCCGAAAGGCCCACCACCTCCGTAAGGTAGGTGATGAGATACATGCTCACCAGAGAATACATGGCGTCCCGGCCCACGGTGCCGAGGCCGAAGCAGTATTTGTTTCGCTTCATGACTCTATCCATGTCAGCCCTCCGTCAGCCGGAATTCATAGGGGCGCAGAGTGTCCCCGCCCGGCTTCTCATAGTTGGAAAGCACCACGTGCCGCCGCATGCCGATGGGAAGCTTCTGGGGCTTGGGGGAGAAATTGAACGCGGCCACGAGCCGCCGCCCCCCCAGACTGCGCTGGAAGGCATAGACCGTGCCTCCGGCGTGAAGCTCCCGGAAATCCCCGTCCCGGAGAATGTCGGAGTTCTTCCGGTATTCGATGGCTTTCTGATAGAACTCAAAAACGCCGTTGGGCTCCGTGGTGTCCCATTCCACGTTCACCACCGGGAAATTCCGATTCACCTGAAGCCAGGGCTTTCCGGTGGTGAAGCCGGCGTTGGTCGTGCCGTCCCACTGCATGGGCGTGCGGGCGTTGTCCCGGCTGGTGCGGCGGATGAGTTCCCACCGCTTGCCCTTCGGAATACCTAGCTTTTTGGCCATTTTGTCCACGCTGTGGCTCTCCACGTCCATGATCTGGTCCAGACTCTCGAAATCGCCGTTCGTCATGCCGATCTCCTGGCCCTGATACAGGAAAGGCGTCCCCCGGAGGCACAGCACCAGCGCCCCCAGCATTTTGGCGCTCTCGATGCGGAAGCGGTCATCGTCCCCGAAGCGGGAGACAGACCGGGGCTGGTCGTGGTTTTCCAGATAGCAGGCATTCCAGTCGAGCCCCGTCTGCCATTTGGTAAGACACCGCATAAGCTTCACCGGCTTGAACTTCCGCTTGAACCATTTTATGTAAACCTGGTCGCACTCCATATGCTCAAAAGAGAAGACCATGTCCAGTTCCTTCCGCTCCGGCGCGCAGAGGTCTTTGGCTTTGGGGATGTCCACCATCACCGTCTCTCCCACGGTGACGGCGCCGTAAGGTGTCAGCACCTCTTCCTGCAGCCGGCGGAGAATATCGTGGCATCCCCCGGTGGAGAGATAGTGCTCCACGCCGGTGAGAGCCAGCTGCTTTCTGCCGTCGTCCAGCGTGTCTTTGTGGATGACGTTTATCACATCGCACCGGAAGCCCGCCACGCCCTTTTCCAGCCAGAAGCGGAGGATGTCTTTCACCTCTTCATAGACGGCGGGGTTGTCCCAGTTCAGATCGGGCTGCTTTTTGGAAAACAGATGGAGATAATATTCCCCGTTGGCCGGGTCGCCGAACACGTCCCAGGGGCACTGGCCGAAGAAGTTGCCCCAGTTGTTGGGGAGCTTCCCGTCCTTCCCCTTGCGGATGATGTAATAGTCCCGGTATTTTTCCTCCCCCGCCAGCGCCCGCTGAAACCACTCGTGCTCATCGGAGGTGTGGTTTATGACCAGATCCATGATGATGCGGATGCCCCGCGCCTTCGTCTGGCGGAGCAGCTCGTCAAAGTCCTCCATAGTTCCGAAATCCGGGTGGATGGCCTTGTAGTCGGATATGTCATAGCCGTTGTCATCGTTGGGGCTTTTATAGACCGGGGACAGCCAGATGGTGTTGATGCCCAGCTCCTCCAGATAGTCCAGTTTCTCCAGAATGCCGGGGATGTCGCCGATACCGTCGCCGTTGGTATCCCGGAAGGACCGGGGATAGATCTGATATACTATGGCGTTTTTCCAAAAGGCTTCGTTCATTTTGTTCTCCTTGTGCCCTCTTATATAAAATCCGTCTTTGCCAGCTCCGCTTCCAGCACCGCCGCGAATTCCTCCAGTCCGGCCCGGTCCTCTTCCGTGAACCGGCCCACGCGGGGGCTGTCGATGTCCAGCACGCCGACGATAGCCCCGCCAACGCACAGGGGCACCACGATCTCCGACGCCGAGGCGCTGTCGCAGGCGATGTGACCGGGAAAATCATGCACATCCTCCACCAGGATGGTCTGTTCCCGCTCCACCGCCGTGCCGCAGACGCCCTTCCCCACCGGGATCTCGATGCAGGCGGGTTTCCCCTGAAAGGGCCCGAGGACAAGCCGCCCGTCCTTCATCAGATAGAACCCGGCCCAGTTGATGTCCTCCAGGGTGTTATACAGCAGCGCCGAGGCATTGGCCAGATCGGCAATGAAATGGGGCACGCCCCCGATCATCGCCCGGAGCTGTTTGTTCATTTCCGCATAATTCATGTTCCGCTCTCCGTCACGCTTTCTTCTTTTTTCCTTTGGGCTCCGGCAGCTCCCCGTACATAGCGAGAAACAGCTCGGCCAGAAAGGCCCGGTCGTCCACATTCTCCACCAGAAGCATCTCCTTCGCCCCCTCGTAGGGCCGCTCAAAGGACGCCTCCGGCATGAGAGACACCGCCGCTTTCACCGGCTTCACCAGAAACCGGTCGTCGTATATCCCGCCAACGACCTTCCCCCGGTAATAGAGGATATACTCCCCCATCATGGCCCGATGGGTGACGTCTTCCAGCTCCGAGAGCTGTTCCAGAACAACCGCCAGATATTCCTTACTGGATGCCATAGCCATCCTCCTCCCGGCTCATCTTCTTCCAGGCTGCTTTCCGCAGGATCCACTTCAGCAAGACGGCAATGACAACCACCCCCGCCGTAAAAACACCATAGACCAAAATGCTCGTATACCAGGGCGCGGACTGCATGGCATACAAATCCGGATATCTGTGATAGTTCCAGTACTGCCACAGACCATGCCCCAGAAACACACCAATAAAAGCGCCCATCAGGATATTCAGAATTTGATTTGCTCTTTTCATCCCATTCAGACCTTTACCGCGTACTTTTTGTCCGTTCATGAGTCTTCATACTCTATTACCCAATAGAATACCATTGAATGAAAACGTCTGCAAGAGAAAAGGGGCTGTAAAAAAACAGCCTTAGAAAAAATCAGAGGTCACACACTTATGAGTGT
>CAZQFN010000006.1:0-26440 GCA_964592685.1 uncultured Oscillospiraceae bacterium
GGTCCGCGCAGACCATTCTTTTCTTTCTGTTAGAACGCTATCTTAATGACATTGCCCGGATGGGGCGTTTTTCTTTTCCCCTTCTTTACTTTCCTCCGGCACCGTGATATACTCCCCCTGAGAACGCCTGTACAGCGATAGGAGAACGCTATGAAACATATGATTGCCCTGATTTTCGCGGCCGTGCTGCTCTTTTGTCTGCCCGCCTGCGGCAGTGAGGAGGATTCGGCCCCCTATGTGGCGCTGACCGATGTGGCCGCGGAAGCCGTCCCGGCGGAGGGGATCGCGCCCGCCGATGTCAACGAAGTCGCCATCGCTTCGGAAGAGATGATTCTGCCCATGGTGGAGGCCCAGCCCATGGATGGCGCTCCCGAGGCTGCATTCGCGGAGCCTTATGAAAACGCAGCCGCCCCGGAGGCCGAGACCGAAGCAGATACCCTGGAAGAGGAATAAGCCAAAGACAGGATACGCCTTGCGCGGCTCCTGTCTTTTTCTGTGTTTTTTGCTGAAAAACCTTTTTCATGACCAAAAGACCTCGTTTTTTTCGTGACATTTTCCTTTACTTGCGTTTATCCTCATGATATAATTTTTCCAATCAAGAGAAAAGGATTCCCCCTACTTTTGCCAAAGGAGATGTAAATTCATGAAAAAAATCCTCGCTCTGATGCTGGCGATTCTGATGTTTGCCGCTCTGACTGCCTGCGGCGGTGTTCACGAGATCACCTATCAGGAGGCTGTTGGCACCACCAGCACCAGCACAGCCAAAACCACCCAGACCCAGACCAAGACCACGACTACAACCCAGTCCCAGCAGACGCAGACTCAGACGCAGCCCGCGGCTCAGACCCAGACCACTACGCAGGCACAGACCCAGACCCAGACTACGCAGACCCAGACCCAGCCTGCGGCTCAGACCCAGACCACTACACAGACCCAGACCACGCAGACCGCAACGGCGACCCAGGCCGCCGCTTCCGGCGATATGGCCTCCGGCGATATGGCTTCCGGCGAAGCGCTTGCCGCTCCCACTGCCTGATTTTTTATCTGCTTATGAGAAAAGAGCACTTTCCGGTGCTCTTTTCTTTTTTTTGGTTCCGTGGTATGATGGGAAAAACCTTTCAAGGAGAAACTCATGACCATCGACAAAGTTCGCGTCCTGCTGGAGGAAAACGGCCTTCTGGACCGCCTTCATGAATTCGAGGAATCCACCGCCACCGTGGATCTGGCCGCCCAGTGTCTCGGCACCGAACCGGACCAGATAGCCAAAACCCTGTCCTTCTACAAGGGAGAGGGCGTCGTTCTGGTGGTCGCGGCCGGAAAGCGCCGCATCGACAACCACAAATTCAAGTCCCAGTTCGGCTGCAAAGCCAAAATGCTCTCCTTCGAGGACACGGAGCGCCTCACCGGAAACGCCGCGGGCGGTGTCTGTCCCTTCCTGGCCCCGGCCGGTGCAGAAGTATGGCTGGACATAAGTCTCCGGGATCACGAAACCGTATACCCCTCCGCAGGAAGTGCCCACAGCGGCATCGCCCTGTCCTGCGAGGAGCTGGAAAAACTGTCAAATCCCATGGGCTGGTGCGATGTCTGCAAGCCCCTGGAAGTATAAAACAGGAGGAACCCATCATGCATGAAGTCTGCGAATTTCTGAACGCCGCCGGCGTCTTCTACATCGCCACCTGCGAAGGCGACCAGCCCCGCGTGCGTCCCTTCGGCGTGGCTCATATTTTCGAAGATAAACTCTATATCCACTCCGGCCGGGGCAAAAAGGTCTCCGATCAGATGCTGGCCAATCCCAAGGTGGAGCTCTGCGCCTTCCACAAGGGCACCACGCTCCGTGTTGCCGCCACCGTGGTGGATGACACCCGCCTGGAAGCACAGCAGAGCGTTCTGGATGCCAATCCCGGTCTCAAGGGCATGTACGCCGCCGGCGACGGCAAAAACCAGGTCCTTTATCTGAAGGACGCCACCGCCACCTTTGCCGCCCACGGCAAAGAGCCCCGCATCGTGACCTTCTGAGCTTTCCATGAAGATCTACTGGCAGCTTTTCAAAGCCTTTTTCCGGGTCGGCATCCTCACCTTCGGGGGAGGCTATGCCATGCTGCCCATCCTGCGCCGGGAGGTGGTGGAAACAAACCGCTGGTGCTCGGACGAGGAGCTGGCAGACTATTACGCCATCGGCCAGTGCACCCCCGGCATCATCGCCGTGAACACGGCCACCTTCATCGGCTATAAGCTCAAGGGCGTGCCCGGCGGCATTTTCGCCACACTGAGTCTCGTCCTTCCCAGCTTCATCATCATTCTGGCCATTGCCGCCGTGCTGGAGAGTTTTGCCCATCTGCCGGCGGTGATAAACGCCCTGGCCGGCATCCGTGTGGCCGTGGTGGCCTTGGTGCTGAACGCCGTTTTAAAGCTTTTAAAGACCTCCGTGGTGGATAAAATCACGCTGGTCATCTTTCTTCTGGTGTTCATTCTGGCCTCGGTCTTCAGCGTATCCCCGGTATGGTTCGTGCTGGCCGCGGGCCTTGGGGGCATCCTGCTGAATACATGGAAGGAGGCCCGGAAAAAATGACCTGTCTTCTTCTCTTCTGGGAATTTTTCAAAACCGGCCTGTTTTCGGTCGGCGGCGGCCTTGCCACGCTCCCCTTTCTGTATGACATGGGCGAGCGCACCGGCTGGTTCACCGCCCAGCAGGTGGCGGATATGCTGGCCATCTCCGAATCCACTCCCGGCCCCATCGGCGTGAACATGGCCGTATACACCGGTTTTGTCACATCGGGATTCTGGGGCAGTGTGTGCGCGCTGATCGGACTCATCACCCCCAGCATCCTGGTGATCCTGCTGATCGCCGCCTTTCTGAAGACTTTCCGGGACAACCGCTTTGTCCGGGGTGCCTTCTATGGGCTTCGGCCCGCCTCCACGGGACTCATTGCCGCGGCCGGTCTTTCGGTCGCCGTCGGCGTCTGTCTGATCCCGGAGGCCTGGGCCGGTCCGAGCCGCTTCTGGACCGTGCTCAACGTGCCGGCCATCCTTCTGGCTGCCGCCGTCGTGGTACTCAGTCAACGCTTCAAAAAGATCCACCCCGCTGTATTCATCCTGATCTGCGCCGTTTTCGGCATTGTTTTCCGGATGGGCGGAGCATAAAACACCGGGCGCCGCTTTTTCGGCGACGCTCGGTGTTTTTCATTGCATTCCCCGGGGAATATGGTATAATTAAATGAATTATAGTATACTCACCCATACAAAAGGAGTTCCTGTGACCATGGCCGACCGTCATTCCCTGAAAAACCGCATTCTATCCTCGCTGTGGGTCTGTCTCGCCGCCGGCGGGCTGACGCTGCTTATCTTGGGTGTAGTATACGCGCTCCGGGGCATCTGGCCTTTCGGCGGGGAAAACATCGCCTATGTGGACACAGCGCAGTTTTATCTCCCCGATTACTACAAGGTCTGGGACGCTCTCCACGGCGCTGATCGGAACATCAACTGGTTCAGCGGCCTGATTGAGGGCTCCAACGCCGGGCTGACCACGCTTCTGAAGCCCGCCAACTGGGTATTTCTTCTGGTTCCCCGGGATCACATTCTGGAGGGGCTGAGTCTCTATCTGGCGGCCAAGATGTTTCTGATTGCCCTGATCGCCTCCCTCGTTGTGAGCATCCGCTTCCGGGGTCTCCCCTTTGTCTGGAAGATCCTGCTGCCTCTGGCCTATACCTTCTCCGGCTTCGTTCTGCAGTATTATTCCAACTTTGCCTGGCTTGGGATCACGGCCGTTTTCCCCTTGATGCTCTGGTTTCTGGAGCGTCTCTGGCGGGACGGGAAATATCTCCCCTACGCCATCCTCTACGCCTATTATCTTTATTCCTCCGTCTATTACACCTACATGGTGACTGTCTATATCCTGCTGTTCTCGCTGGGCTATTGTCTGTTCGTCTGCCCCAAAGAACAGCGGGGCGACCGCATTCTCCGTCTGGGTCTCAGCACGGCCGCCGCCTACGGCGTCACCGCCCGCTATTGGCTGAGCGGCAGTTCTTCTCTGGTCGGCACCTCCCGGTTCCAGTCCAATCTGGACTCCGGTCTCATTACCGGCTTCACCACCTGGAATATCCCCAACACCCGCCACACCGTCCTCATGCTGCTGGGCATGGCCGTTGTCTTTGCCCTGCTTCTCCGGGCGCTCCGCCGCCAACGGCTCGCCGGGGAAGAGGAAAAGCATGTCCGGGCAAAGGGCATCCGTTTCTTCCTGTTCCTTCTGGGCGCGCTGGCGATCCCCATGGTGTTCACAAACATCGACACCGCCTGGCATTTCGGCCAGTATAACTTCTTCCCCATGCGTTACGGCTATGTGATCCCCGCTACCCTGCTGGCTGCCGCCGGCCTGTGTCTGGAGGACGAACAGCACACGCCGGAGCGTCTCTCCAGAAAAGCGGGCATCTGGCTTGCCGCCGCGGACGGCGCGGTCATGGCCATTCTTCTGGCGCTGCTGGTTCCAAAGCTCTGGCCTGTTTTTCAGGAATACGGCGCCTGCTTCCTGACCAATCTGGGCCGGGAGGGTTACTGGAAATATTTCGCTCTTCTCGTCCTTTGCGGTCTTCTCTTCACCGGCCTTTATCTCGCGCTGTTCCATCTGAAAAACCGCCGTCTCTCCGCCATCCTCGTGGCCGCGGTCCTGCTTCTGCAGCTGGGCTCCAACGCCTACGGTCTTCTTGGTCCGGACGACAGCCATGTTTATACGAACGAATATGACCCGTCCTATGTGGAGACCTCGGACAGTCTCTATGCCTATCTCTCCCATGAGGACATCTCGCCGCTGTCCCGGTTCAAAAATGTGGACAACAGCCTCAGCCCCAGCTATGCCGCCATCGCCGGCACCGGCTCCATCGCCAGCATTAATTCCTCCAATTCCAGTCTCCGGCTCGGCGTGTTTCAGGAGCTTGGCTACACCATCAATTACTGCCGTATCGTGGACACGGGCGGCACCGTCTTTTCCGACATGCTGTTCGGCGTGCAGAACATCCTCTCTGCCGAGGAGCTGGACGAGACTCTTTACACCGACACCGGCGTTTCGGTGGACGGCATCCGCATCGGGGCCGCCAATTACCCCGGCTATATCGGTCTCACCTATGCCGACGGCTCTCTGGATGATTATCTGGATCTGCTCACGCTGACCGACCGGCTCAACAGCCTCTACCAGGCCTTCACCGGAACAGAGGGCATCCTGGCCATCCAGCCGGAATACGCGCTTGCGTCCCAGGGGGAAGGCGTAAGTCTTCACACAATCACCGTCACACTGGAGGAAGAAAGCTTCCTCTATCTTGCGGCAGACGGTCTTCTCATGAACATCACCGCCGGCGGAAAGGCTGTCACCGTTCCCACCTATCAGAACACGAAAAACACCGTCTATCCCGCCGCCTTCAATTCCGAGCTTCTCTATCTCGGCTGCTTTGGGCCCGGGGATACCACCGTCACGTTTATGTCCGCCTCCCCCATAACGGAGGAAAGCCTTACGCTCACGGCGCTTAACAAGGGAAAGGTCGCCTCCTTCTATGAGGACGCAGCCTACGACCCGGACACCGTGGTCGAAACCGACGAGAACAGCATCTTCCTCTCTCTCACCACGGAGCATCCGGGACAGAGTCTGTTTCTCCCGGTCAGCTATTCCAGCCGCTGGATCTGCACCGTGAACGGCGAGACCGTTTCGCCCCAGCGGGTCATGGGCGTTCTCATGAGCGTCCCCCTGCAGGCGGGTGAAAACGAGATCGAACTCACCCGCGGTCCCCTCCCGTCTTCCTTCTCCCGGAACGACGCCATCTCCCTCGCCTGTCTTGTCCTCTGCCTGGTATGGCTGATCCTCTCCCGGCTTTGTGCCCCCGTGCGGACGCTGCGCTTCCCGGCCGGGGCCTGTACCGCCGTCACCGTCCTGTTTTATCTGGTCTGTGGGGCCATAATCGCTTTCATCTATATCGCTCCCACGGTGTTTCTCGTCACCCGAGGAACCATCGTGGGCTTCTGAAAGGAGCGTTTTCCATGACAAAGATCCTTGTTACCGGCGGCGCCGGCTTCATCGGTTCCAACTTTGTGTACTACATGCTGGAAAAACACCCGGAGTATGACATCATCTGTGTGGACTGCCTGACCTACGCCGGCAATCTCTCCACCCTGAAGACCGCCCTGGAGAACCCTCACTTCAAATTCTACAAGACCAATATCTGCGACCGGGAGGGCATCTATCAGATCTTCCGGGAGGAAAAGCCCGACGCGGTGGTGAACTTCGCCGCGGAAAGCCATGTGGATCGCTCCATCGAAACGCCGGAGATTTTTCTGCAGACCAACGTTCTGGGCACTCAGGTGATGATGGATGCCTGTCTGAAATTCGGAAACATCCGCTATCACCAGGTCTCCACCGACGAGGTCTACGGCGATCTCCCGCTGGACCGGCCGGACCTTCTCTTCACCGAGACCACGCCCATCCACACCTCCAGCCCTTACAGCGCTTCCAAGGCCTCCGCAGACCTTCTGGTCCAGGCCTATCACCGCACCTTTGGCCTGCCGGCCACCATTTCCCGCTGCTCCAACAACTACGGCCCTTACCACTTCCCCGAAAAGCTCATCCCCCTCATGATCGCAAACGCCCTGAACGACCGGCCCCTGCCCGTATACGGCGAAGGTCTGAACGTCCGTGACTGGCTGTATGTGGAGGACCACTGTCTGGCCATCGACCTGGTTCTGCACCACGGCCGCATCGGCGAGGTGTATAACATCGGCGGTCACAACGAGATGAGAAACATCGACATCGTAAAGCTCATCTGCCAGGAGCTGGGAAAGCCCGAAAGCCTCATTACCTATGTCACGGACCGGAAAGGCCATGACCTTCGCTACGCCATTGACCCCACCAAGATCAGCACGGAGCTCGGCTGGGAGCCCCAGACCCGCTTTGCGGACGGTCTTCACCAGACCATCCAGTGGTATCTCCGAAACCGCCCCTGGTGGGAGGAGATCCTTTCCGGCGAATACAAAAACTACTACGCCCGGATGTACGGCAACCGCTGACGCCGGTCAAAACACTGTCTGAAACACGGAGGATTGTTCTCATGATCCCTTTTAATATCCCTCCCCACTGCGGCACCGAAGATGCCTATGTTCTGGAGGCCATCGCCTCCCACAAGATCTGCGGCGACGGGGCTTTCACCAAGAAATGCCACGCCTGGCTGGAGAAGAAGACCGGCTCTTCCAAGGCGCTTCTCGCCACCAGCGGCACCCACGCGCTGGAGATGGCCGCCATCCTGTGCGATCTGGAGCCCGAGGACGAGGTCATTCTCCCCTCCTATACCTTCTCCTCCACCGCCAACGCCTTCGTGCTGGCCGGAGCGCAGCTGGTGTTCGTGGACATCCGCCCGGACACCATGAACATCGACGAAAAACTCATCGAAGCCGCCATCACCCCCCGGACCAAAGCCATTTGCGTTGTCCATTACGCAGGCGTGTCCTGCGAGATGGACGAGATCCTGGCCATCGCCGAGCGCCACGGTCTCAAGGTGGTGGAGGACGCCGCCCAGGCGGTCATGAGCACCTATAAGGGCCGGGCCTGCGGCTCCATAGCGGACTTCGGCTGTTACAGCTTCCATGAGACGAAAAACTACTCCATGGGCGAGGGCGGCGCGCTCCTCATCCGGGAGGACGACGGCCGGGCCGAGATCCTCCGGGAGAAGGGTACCAACCGCAGCCAGTTCCTGCTGGGCATGGTGGACAAGTACACCTGGGTCAACTACGGCTCCAGCTATCTGCCCAGCGAGCTCAACGCCGCTTATCTTCTGGCGCAGCTGGAAGCGGCTGATGAGATCAACAACGCCCGTCTCCACAGTTGGAATCTCTATATGCAGCAGCTCACACCGCTGAGGGAAAAGGGCCTTATCGAGCTGCCCGTCATTCCCGAAGGCTGTGTCCACAACGCCCATATGTTCTGGCTCAAAACCAGGGACCTTGATGAGCGCACCGCACTCATCGCCTTCCTCAAGGAGCACGGCGTTGGTTCCGCATTCCATTACGTTCCCCTCCACTCCGCCCCCGCGGGCCTGAAATTCGGCCGCTTCCACGGAGAGGATAAATACACCACCGCCGAAAGCGACCGGCTGGTCCGTCTGCCCATGTATTACGGGCTCACGGACGAAGATGTAAAGACCGTGGTCCAGGCTGTGGAAGCGTTTTACAATCGATAAAGGATACACACATGGAGATTCGCAAAACCTCTCCCGCCGCGGAGTTTTTCCGCCGCAACGGCATGGCCCTCCTTCTCTCGGGCGGCCTGTTTGCCCTGATGTATGTCATCGTGTTCAATTTCCGCTCCGGCGACAGCGATTATATCGACCATCTGGTCTGGGCCATCGGAATGTCCCCGGAACGGGTGCTTTCCAGCTTTTATGACGGCTCTGAACGGCTGTGGCACATCTGCGTAAAGCTTCTGTTCCCCGGTCTGACAAAGAACATGTGGACCGCCGCCGCCATTGTGACCGCCACGGCGGACACCGCCGCATATTTCCTTGTGTACAAGTCCCTTGAGACCGCGGTTCCCGAGAAATTTCCCCGGTGGCTTCTGGCCCTTCTGACCGTTTCCGTGTTTGTTGTTAATGCGCTGACGCTGCCCGGCCAGCCCTTCTACACCGGCCGCGGCGCCATCAACACCTGGCACAACCCCACAAACATCATGGTCCGGCCTTTTGCGGCCGCCGTGTTTTTCATGACCGTCCGCATCTACAATCGCCGCCGTTATGACTGCCACCAGGCGCTGGTGACACCGACGGAGGACGGCCGAGCATTTTCCTTCCAAGGCAGCTTCCGGGCACAGTTCCGCCAGCCGGTCTACACCGGGGCCGAACTCATCCTCTACCCCCTGTGTCTGCTGCTTTCGGCCTATGCAAAACCCTCTTTCCTGCAGTTTTTTGCGCCGGCGATCCTGATCTTTCTGCTGATCGATGTGATCCGCAGCCGGGGGCTGCTTCTTCCCTTCTGTCTGAAGCTGGCGATCGCCTATATCCCCGCGGGCATCATTCTTATGACCCAGTTCTTCGGCTTTTTCGGAGGCTCCGGAATCGTTTCCGCCGCGGCGGCGGAAACCGCCGAAGTGGCTACGGCCAGTGCCGGCGTCGCCATCTATTTCGTCCAAAGCTCCTTCGCCAGTTTCGGCGAGACCCTCAAGGCGATCGGCACAGCCGTTCTGGAAACGCTGTATCTCTGCGCGTTCCCGCTGTTCATTCTGCTGATGGATGCCCGCCGCTCTTTCCGCGGTGCCGCCTGCCGGCTCGGCCTGCTCGGCATGATCGTCGCCAGACTGGAAGCGCTCTTCCTCCACGAGACCGGCTCCCGCGCCGGCCACGGAAATTTCCTGTGGGGCTACTATGTATCCGTATGGATGCTCTGGTGCGCCACCATGGGCCGCTATGTCCAGCTCTGGTCGGAAGAGACCGTTTCTGCCAAAGTCTCCCGCTGGGGAGGATCTGTCCTCCTTCTGTGGCATCTCGCCGCCGGCGCGATGTATATCGTCCGCATTCTGCAGACAGGCCTGTATCACTTCTGATTTTTCAAAGAAGGCATTCCCTATGAAACAAAAGCTCGCCATCATCGGCGCCAATGAATTTCAAAATCCGCTAATCCTCAAGGCCAGGGAAATGGGCTATGAGACCCATGTTTTCGCCTGGGAGGCGGGAGATATCGGCGAACGCACAGCCGATGTGTTTCATCCCGTCAGCATTGTGGAAAAGGAAGAAATCGGCCGCATCTGTCTGGAGGAGGGCGTCGTCGCCTGCTGCTCCATCGGCTCGGATCTCGCCATTCACACAGTAAACCATGTCCAGCGTCTTCTGGGCAAGCCCTGCAACCCGGAGATCACGGACACTATCGCCACCAACAAATACGACATGCGCCGGGCTTTTCAGGCCGCGGGCGTTCCCTGCCCCGGATTTCTGAAGGTTTCGGACATTCCCGGGGAAGACGCGCTGGCCGGCATGACCTATCCCATGATCGTAAAGCCCACGGATCGCTCCGGCAGCCGGGGGATCTTCAAGGTCATGAATTACCGCCAGCTATGCGACGCAGTGCCCCGCTCCGCGGAAAGCTCTTTTGAAAAGAGCTCCATCATCGAGGAATTTATCGACGGCCCGGAATACAGCTGCGAAAGCATCTCCTTTGCCGGAGAGCACCACATCCTGGCTCTGACAAAAAAATTCACCACCGGCGCGCCCCATTTCATCGAAACGGGACACACCGAGCCCTCCGACATCCCGGAACCGCTCCATCCCGCCATCCACCAGGCCATCCGCACCGCGCTGGACGCCCTTCATATCCAATACGGCGCCAGCCACGCGGAATTCAAGCTCACCCCTCAGGGCGAGGTCCGCATCATCGAGATCGGCTCCCGCATGGGCGGAGACTGCATCGGCTCTGATCTGGTATATCTCTCCACGGGCATGGATTTCATGGCCATGGTCATTGACACCGCCTGCGGCAAAGCCCCGGATCTGATGCCAATCCGCACTCCCGCCGTCGCGTCCATCCGCTTCATCTTCACCGAGGAGGATCGCCGGGAACTGGCCGCACTTCAGCGCACCGCCCCGGAGACCATCTGGCGCGCCGAATGCGACGACGAGCATCTCGCCAACGGCGTCACGGACAGCTCCAACCGCCACGGCTATTGGATCACCGCGCATTCCCCTTTCAGCCACACGCCAACAACCGACAACTGATCAGGAGGTTTTGAGACAATGAAGAAACTCATGGTTCTGGGCGCAGGATTCCCTCAGGCGCAGCTTATAAACGCCGCAAAGGAAATGGGATATCACACCGTCGTATGCAGCATCCCGGGCAACTATCCCGGTTTTGACTGCGCCGACGAAATCGCCTATGCGGACATCTCCTCTCCCGAAGCCGTTCTGGAGGCCGCGAAGGAACACGCGGTGGACGGCATCGCCACCTGCTGTCTGGATACCGGCGTGCGCGCACTTGGATATGCCTGCGAAAAAATGGGTTTCCCCGGCCTTCGGGAAGAGGCCGCCATCCGCTCTGCCGACAAATGGCAGATGAAAAACGCCTTTATGGCCGCCGGTGTAAACACCGCAAAATGCTATCAGGTTACCGATCGCGAGAGTCTGGACGCGGCGCTGGATAATCTCACCTTCCCCGTCGTCCTCAAAGCCGTGGACCTGCAAGGCAGCAAGGGCGTCTATATCTGCCCGGCCCGGGAGGATGTATACATCAATTACGAAGAAGCCATGAAACTGACCCGCAAGGATTTCTGCATTGTGGAGGAATTCATCGAGGGCGAGGAGCTCGGCGCCCAGGCTTTCATATACAAGGGCGAGATCGCTTTTATCCTCCCCCACGGCGACAACACCTATATGAGCCACACCGCTGTGCCGGTGGGTCACTATGTTCCCATCAACGCCTCTGACGATCTTCTCAATTCCGTCTGCGTTGAGAGCGAAAAGGCCATCCGGGCCGTCGGTCTTGACAATTGCGCCGTTAACATCGATTTGATCGAAAAGGACGGCAAGATCTATGTCATCGAGCTGACCGGCCGCGCCGGCGCCACCTGTCTGGTGGAACTGGTAAGCATCTACTACGGCATCGATTACTTCAAGATGATCGCCGCCATGGCCATGGGAGAAGACCCGTTGGTCATTTTCAACGCCCGGGACGGCAAGCACACCGCGAACGCCTCCCGGATGCTGCTCTCCGAAGTTTCCGGCACAGTCAGGAGCATCGAAAACAACGTCCCCATGGATGAAAACGTATACGATCTGTCTCTGATCATCCGGGAAGGCGACCACATCGAGAAATTCACGAACGCCAAAGACCGCATCGGTCAGGTGATCGTGTCCGGCAAGACCGCGGAAGAATGCCTCCAGCGGATCGACACCATCCTCACGCAGATTAAAATCGAGGTCGAATAACATGACAACAGTTTCCATAGCCATTCCGTGCTATAAATCCGCGCAGACAATCCCCACCGTGGTAAACGATCTGCGGGCAACCATCACACAAAGGGACGGATTTGATTATCAGATCATTCTGGTAAACGACTATCCGGATGACAATACTTTTGATGTGATCGCCGCTCTTTGCCGGGAGGATCCCAAAATCATCGGCATCAATCTGTCCCGAAACTTCGGCCAGACCACCGCGAAAATGGCCGCGCTGCCCTATGTGACGGGAGATGTTCTGGTATACATGGACGATGACGGCCAGCACCCGGCCGACCAGATCTTCCGTCTGGTTGATAAGATCCTGGAAGGCTATGACCTTGTCTATGCCCGATTCCCCCATAAAAAGCACTCTCTTTTCAAGCGCGCCACCAGCTGGCTCAATTCCAAGGTGCTGGAGCTCAACGGTTCCAAGCCCAAGGGCATTTCCATCTCCAGTTATCTGGCCCTTAACCGGGTGGCTGTGGATGCATTGAAGAAATACAGAAGCCCCTTCCCCTCCATCGGCGGCTATCTGTCTCATGTAGTGCGCCGCGTTGCCAACGTGGACATGGAGCACCGGGACCGTTTGGCCGGCCAATCCAATTACACTCTGCGAAAAATGCTGGGGCTGTGGCTCACCGGTTTCACAAATTTCTCCACGGTGCCTCTCAGATTTTCGGCCTTCATCGGGATCGGCTGCGCCGCCATCGGTTTCATCACCGGCGCCATCGTTGTCATCCGGAAGCTTCTCAATCCCGCCATTGCGGCCGGATATACCTCCATCATTGCGCTGCTGCTGTTCCTTGGCGGTATAATCATGATGATCCTCGGTCTCTGCGGCGAATACATCGGCCGCATCTACATGACTGTCAGCAACATGCCCCAGTATGAGACCCGAGAGACCTTAAACACAGAAATCAAAAAGGAGACCGAAGGCAGCCATGAGTAAATTCCGCGAACTTTATGATAAGTTTTATGTGGATTTGGACATGTTGTTCCTTGCCACCACGAAATCTCACGATGTCCGAAAAAAAGCCCGTGTTTCTGCCCCCAAACCCAATTTCGACGCGGACTATAAACACAAAGTCCGTCCTTATTGGAAGCAATTCAACGCTCCCATCCCCAAGAAATTCTGGTACCGCACCTATGGCCCCAGCACAGAGCCTGTGGATCCTCGTTATATCCCATATACCATCTGGGTCCGGCATATTCTCCCCCACTTCAACACCCTTGCATTTGCGCAGGCCCTGCAGGACAAGTGTCTGCACAATCTGTATGTCCCGGACCTGAAACGCCCCAAGACCATCATCAAAAACGTGGCCGGCGTATTTTATGACGACGCGCTGAATCTGCTGACCAAAGAGGAGGCCATCGCCCGCTGCCAAAATGTTGGCCGAATCCTGTGCAAGCCTTCCGTGGGCAGCGGCGGCGGTGCCAATATCACCTTCTACGACAGTGAAGCCTTAAGCCTTTCCGATATCGAGTCCATCTTCCGGCAATATAAACGGAATTTCATCGTCCAGGAAAAAATGTCGCAGCATGAAATTCTGTCCGCCATGAATCCCAATTCCCTGAATACCATCCGCCTTTACAGTTTCCTATTCCAGAACGAAGTGCATATTCTTTCTGCCATTTTGCGGATAGGCGGCGGTTCAAACGAAGTTGACAATGTCTCCCAGGGCGGCTATCAGTGTACCATTCTGCCTGACGGTCGGTTGGATAAGTATGCCATCACCAAAATCAGCGGCAAATGGGAAAATGTGGAGACCACCGCAAGCGGTATTCGCTTTGAAGACATTACCATTCCCTGTTATGACAAGGTTGTTGACGCTGTCCGCACTGCCAGCGCAAAGATGAGCCACTTCAAACTTGTAGGATGGGACATCGCTGTTTCTCCGGAGGGCGATCCCGTTCTGGTAGAATACAATGTTATCCCCGGACAAAGTCAAGGCACCTGCGGCCCCACCTTCGGCAACTTGACCGACGCAGTCCTTGAAGAAGTCTTCGGACGCCGAAATTAATAACGCTGCACACAGGAGGATTTCTTTGTGAATCTGAACGATGAAGTTATTTGCGGTCATCTTGTCACCGCCCAGAAAAAGCGCACCAACGCCGTATATCTGGATTTACTCCAGGAGTTCGGTCGTCTTTGCCAGCAGGCCGGGCTCACCTATTGGGTTGCCTTCGGCTCTCTTCTCGGCGCCGTCCGTCACCGGGGCTTCATCCCCTGGGATGATGACGTGGACATTTTGATGCCCAGAAAAGATTTTGACAAACTGCTTCGCATTTCCAACGAAGACTTCGGCGCCAAGGAACCTTATTTTCTCCAGACTCCTCATACTGATCCCTCTTTCCAGCAACGCATTCTGCGTTTCCGCCGGAGCGACACATCTTACATCACCCAATATGATTTGAACATGATCAAAAAGCTTCCCGACGGAAAACCCTACAACATGGGTCTCGCTCTGGCCATTTTCCCTTTGGATAACTATCCCAAAAGCCGGCTCCTTCAGTCCTTTCAGCTGCGCATAGCCCGCATGGGTGTTTCCTTCCGCACCGACAGCAATTATGGAAAGAAAAAGCCCCTCACAAACGCACTTTTAAAAGTAGCGAACATTTTCATGACAGAAAAGAATATTGTTCGGTTTATTCACTGGATGTATCGGCTCTGCCCAAAAAACCGCAGTGGTCTTGTACAGTCTTTTGAGGGCTTTTATGATGAATGTGAAATCTGGCCGGCAGAAGCTTTTTCCGGGACCGTCTGGCTTCCCTTTGAAGACATCATGATTCCCGCACCTTCCGGATATGAGCAACTCTTGACCATTATCTATGGCGATTATATGCAGTTTCCGCCTCTGGAGCAGCGTGTGGACAAGCATGCGGATTTCATGAGTGCCGATATAAATTATCTGGAA
Source organism: uncultured Oscillospiraceae bacterium (assembly GCA_964592685.1). GTDB lineage: Bacteria > Bacillota > Clostridia > Oscillospirales > Oscillospiraceae > CAJOIG01. The sequence goes on from CAZQFN010000006.1 coordinate 14,861, forward strand.
GCTCTCGCAAAGTTTGCAAACGGTGAATACTCCTCTTTCACCACCAACAGCAATTAACCTATATCCTTTTTCCAGCAGATCTATCTCTCTGACAAATAATTAGAAAAAATAAGGAGTTCAACATGAAAATTACGATTCTTGGTGCAGGTAACATGGGATGCGCAAACGCAGCAGATCTTACCTTGAAGGGCCATCAGGTCACACTGGTCAAGACCTCCAACAGCATGCACAACGCGACCATACAGTATCTTCTCCAGCACGATAATAAAATCACCCTTTGGCAGGAAGGCGAGGAGCGCACCGCGCAGATCCACGAAATCACAACCAGCCTGGATTCCATTCCCACCGCCGACCTGATCTACATCACCACACAGACAAATGTGCACGAGGCTCTCATCCAGAGGATCGCACCTCTTCTCCAGGATGGACAGGCCATTCTTATCACACCGGGCTATTTCTCCACAGCATATTTTCTGAAGCACTGCCCCGGCAAGGATCTGACCATTATTGAAGGCGAAAGCTCCACCATTGACTGCCGAATCAACGATGAGGGCATAGTCCGCGTAGGTTTCCGAAATGTGCGCAACCCCGTCGGCGTGTATCCCACAAAGAATCTTCCCCTGGTTAAGGACAAACTGGAATCCATGCAGTTTCATTACACCTACCTGTCTTCCGTCATCGAAGCCGCGCTGCATAATCCCAACTTGATTGTCCACACAGTGGGTGCTATTATGAGTATCCCCCGCATTGAAAAAACAAAAGGCGAGTATTGTATGTACTGGGAGGTTTGGACACCCAGCGTATATAAAATTCTGGAGGCACTGGACAACGAAAAGATGAACGTGCTGGAGCACTTCGGCTATGAACGTCTAAACTATTTTGATGCCTGCAAGTTCCGCAACAGCTTGGATGACACCATGGACGCAAAGGCTGTATTTGAAGAATATGCCGCCTCTCCTTATCGTGCAAAAGGCCCGGTAGTGGTGGATTCCCGCTACATCTCCGAAGATGTTCCCCAGGGCCTTGTTATGCTGGAAGCTCTGTCTGCCCATTTGAATCTTCCCACGCCCGTCTGTACAGCACTCATTGAGATCGCGTCTGCTGCTCTTGGCCGCGACCTTCGCGCAGAAGGCCGTACACTGACCAAACTCGGCATGGAAAACATTCAGAAAATTTTTGAAGATTGCAGCCACAAGTTTTAATCCACTTCCGCATCACAGCTTATCAGGGCCGTTGATAGAATAAAGAAAGAGGAGCCAACTATGAGAACCCCCAGACAAATTCTATACGACAATATATATTATAAATTTGAGCGCTATTTAAACCGCATTTTTCGCAATCGGGATATGCGGCGAAAATACCGTGGCGTAAAATTCGATAAATCCTTTTACGATGCATACAAAAATGAGATTTGCCCCTACTGGGCTCAGTTCGGCATAAAACCCAAGATTTACTGGTTTAAGCACTTTTATACCATCACCGGTTCCCTGGATCCCCGATACATTCCCATTGATCTTCATTATTACTACATCATTCCTCATTTCAATGATCTGGTCTTTGTTCGTCCGTTGGCCGACAAAAACCTGCACAATCTGGTCTTCCCTTATATGAAGCGGCCGGAGACCCTTTATAAGCGCATTCGCGGCTATTATCACAACGACGATTTTTCTCCCATTTCCCAAGAGGATGCCTTTTCCCGTCTGCAGCAGGAAGGAAGCTTCGTCATAAAGCCCACCATGTATACCGGCCAAGGCCATGATATTCAATTCTTCAACGGCCCCCTGAGCTCCGATGCCCGTGATAAGCTTCTGGCCCCTTACCAGAACGCAGATTACATTATCCAGCACATTGTGAAACAGCACCCGGATATCGCCGCTTTTAATGCTTCTTCTCTCAATACCATTCGCATCATCACACTGGTTTTTAAAGGGAAGCCCTATATTCTCTCTTCCATTCTCCGCATCGGCCACGAGGGAAGCCGTGTAGATAATGTTTCCCAAGGCGGCTATCAGGCGATCATCCTTCCGGATGGCACACTGGCGAAGCAGGCTGTCACTTATCAAGGCAGTGCGTCCCTGCAGGTAGAGCAAACCGAGTCGGGCAAACGCTTTGAAGGCTTTGTCGTTCCCTCTTGGGAAAACCTCCGCGACACCGCGCTAAATCTCGCCAGCAAGCTTCCGCATCTGCAGCTCATCGGCTGGGACTTCGCCGTGGACGAACAGGGTGATGTGGTCCTCATCGAATTCAACACCCAGCCCGGCCAAAACCAGGGCAACTGCGGCCCCACCTACGGCGATATGACCGACGAAGTTCTTGAGGATGTCTTCGGCCGAAAAAAATAGTTTCAAGGAGTTCGCAATGAACACATTTGACATCGGCGCTATTGTACGCAAAGTCTGCCGGTATTGCCGCCCTGTCACCTATCTCTTTGTCCTTTTCCTGCAGGCAAAGGACATCCTGCAAGGTCGACCGATGAATAAAGTACTGGAGCAGAAAATCGCGATTTTCTGCTCCGATGAGGAAAAGAAAAACCGTGCTTATATACGGCGCTTAAAGAGGGATATGATATACAGCCATTTACTGTATGGCTGCTATTTTGAAGAGTATTTTATGTTCCGTTTTTCCCGTCTGTCCCATAGCGCCAGATGTGAATTTGTGCCGGAAAAGGAGCAGCTGGCCCTCTGCCGCCGCATCACATCGGATTTTGCGCGAAAAACCTTCTGGGACAAATGGGAGACCTATCAAATCTTCCGCGAGTTCTACCATCGGGATGTTGTCAAAATCGACAAAACAACCCCCTTCAATGTGTTTTCCCGCTTTGTGGAAAAACATCCGCAATTTATCGTAAAACCCAGCAGCGCTTCCTGCGGTCGGGGCATTTACATTGTAGACACTGTTGCCGTTCCGAATATTCAGGACATCTTCCGTCAGATCCAGCAAGAGGATGCTGTTCTGGAAGAGCTCATTCTTCAGTGTCAGGCGTTCTCAGCCCTCCATCCGGAATCTGTGAACACCATTCGCTGCGCAACCTTCCTCAAGGATGGTCAGGCACAAATCCTGTTTACCTTTCTCCGAATCGGGCAGGGCAGCAGCGTAGTAGATAATGGCGGCTCTGGCGGACTCATCGCCTCCATCGATGTAGATTCCGGCATCGTCATAACACCTGGTGTAACAGAGCGCTGCACAGAATACCTTTGCCATCCAGATACCGGCGCTCAGATTCTGGGCATGTGCATCCCTCAGTGGGAAGAACTCAAAAAAACCGCCTTGAAATTGGCTTCTGTCTTTCCGGAACAACCATATATAAGCTGGGATCTGGCCCTGACAGACAATGGATGGGTCATGGTAGAGGGAAACCATGCCGGACAATTTGTCGGACCGCAACTTACAACCGGACAGGGTATTCGTCCTCTCCTGGCTCAGTATTTCAACTTATAAACCCTGCATATTCCCTGGAGGTAATACATGACCCGAACGCAAAACTCCCTGTTTAATTTCATAACCGGTGTGGGTTCATCGCTTCTGATGATCGTATTAAATTTTGTAACCCGTTTTGTATTCATCCGCTATCTGGGAACCAGTTACCTGGGAATCGAGGGCCTTTTCTCCAACATTCTCACCATGCTGTCTCTGGCAGATTTGGGCTTTGGCTCCGCTATTGTTTACAAACTCTACAAACCGATCGAAGAGAAAGACACAGCCCGCATTCTGGTCCTCATGAAGCTCTACCGCAGGGTATATGTCCTTGTCGGCATGGTCATTGTTGTCCTGGGGGCTATACTCATCCCCTTCCTCCCTCACCTGATAAAGGACTACGACAGTATCTTTTCTCTGGGCCTGAATCCTGTTTTCATTTTTCTTCTGTATCTTTTCAACAGCGCTTCGTCCTATTGGTTCTTCGCTTACAAGACCTCCTTTGTTCAGGCAAACCAAAAGACTTACATTCTTACTTTGCTCGGCTATGGAGTGTCCATCGCAAACAGCCTTTCCCAGATTATTGTTCTAGTGCTGTTCCAGGATTTCACGCTCTATCTCGTAGTGCAGATCGCTTTCTCTGTTCTGCGAAACCTTCTTTACTCTCTGGTCTGCAATAAGCGCTATCCATATATACGCGAAAAAACCACAGAACGAGTATCCCGGGAGGAACTGAAGGAATTTGCCAAGGACTGTTCTGCGCTGTTCCTGTATCGTTCCAGCAACACGATTCTAAACGCTTCAGACAACATTGTACTTTCCAATCTGCTCGGCCTGGAAGCTGTTGGTCTGTATGCGAATTATCTTTCTATCAAAATTGCCCTTCGTTCTCTGCTATATAATTTCTCCAGTGCAATCCAGGCCTCTCTGGGTAGCATCCACGCCGTGGGGAACTTGGATTGGTCCCGCCTGCTCTTCCGAACCGTCAACTTCCTCACCATTTGGCTTTACGGCATCGGTGCCATCGCTTTGGCAATTCTGATGAATGATTTCATCAATCTGTGGCTGGGTTCAGATTACATTGTCACCTCCTGGATCCTTAACGGAAAAGAGCTCTCCACCCCCATCGCCCTCTTGATCGGCATAGAATTGTTTACGACGGGGCAAGGTTACTATTGCGGAAGTTTTCGAAACGCTACCGGTCTGTTTCAGGAGTTGAAATATCGTCCCATCGCCAGCATAATTGTAAACCTGGTGGTTTCCATTCTTCTCGTCCCCTATGTGGGCATCGCCGGTTGTATCATCGGAACGATTGTTGCAAATCTTACCACAAATCTTATTGTGGATCCCATTATTCTCCACAAGCATGTGTTGAAGTGCTCGTCTCTCCCATACTTTCTTCGCAACCTCCTGTACAAAATCGTTGTCATAGGAGCAGGTCTTCTTACCTGGTGGGTCTGCGGTCTGATCCCTCTGGAGGGCATTGTGGGTTTCATCGTCCGCGGTTGTATATGCATAGTCATCCCCTGCTGCACCTTTATACTGTGTTTCTTCCGCACAACGGAATTCAAATTCCTGCTGAACACCGTTCTGGAACTTCTGCATCTGAAAAAAACGTAAAAAGAAAGAGCACCTTCAGGCCTTATATGCCCGAAGGTGCTTTATATTATTGCGCAATACAAAAAAGAAAAAACCCGGAACCAGATCGGTTCCGGGATCTCTTCTTACGGAAATTACACGGCGCGCTCAACTTTGCCGCTGCGCAGGCAGCGAGTGCAAACATAGACGTGCTTGGGGGTGCCATTGACAACAGCCTTAACACGCTTCACGTTGGGCTTCCACATACGGTTGGTACGCCGATGGGAGTGGCTGACCTTGATGCCGAAAGTCACACCTTTTCCGCAAACCTCACATTTTGCCATCTTAATCAGCTCCTTCCTGCTGGTTCTTGAACAGCTATAATATAATAGCAGACGTTTCCCGGAATTGCAAGTATTTTTTCAAATTCTTTGTAATTTTCTGAAAAAAGCCGATTTCCCGGGAATTTTGGCCCGCAGAAACACAAAATTTCGGATATGGATTGCGAAAAGGCACTCATATGTATTAAAATGTAAAGATAAGAATAACAATTTTCGTAATGGGGTGTTCTTTTGGAAAAGAAATACCATGTAAATCTGTCGCGCGTCGCCGCGGAGCACATGCTCAGCATCGTCTTTGCCGCCACCGACTATGACTCTGTCCAGATATACTCCGCGGACCTGAACCGTCCCGGCATCCAGCTTCTGGGCCATCTGGAGCATTTTGACACCTCCCGCATCCAGATCCTCGGAAAGGGCGAGTGCGCGCTGCTGGCGCAGATGGACCGGCAGGCCCGGCTGGATGCTTTCGAGCTTCTTCTGAGCCATCATGTCCCCGCCCTCATCGTGGCCAACGATCAGCCCGTATTCCCCGAGTGTCTGGAAGTCGCCCGAAAATGCGATGTGAGCATCCTCGCCACGGATGTGGACACCTCGGAATTTTATGCTCAGCTCATCGGCACCCTGCGCCACCATCTGGCCCCCCGGGTGACCATCCACGGCGTTCTGGTGGAGGTTCACGGCGAAGGCATGTTAATCATCGGCGACAGCGGCATCGGAAAATCCGAAACCGCACTGGAGCTTATCAAACGCGGCCACCGCTTCATCGCCGACGACGCGGTGGAAATCCTCCGCACCTCCCGCTCCACGCTGGAGGGCCACGCACCCGAGGTCATTCAGTATTTTATGGAACTGCGGGGCGTCGGCGTCATCAACGTGGAAAAGGTTTTCGGCGTGGGCTCCATCAAACCCTCCTGCCCCATTGATCTGGTGGTAACGCTGGAGACCTGGGACGAACGCCGCCAGTATGACCGTCTCGGTCTTGACACCTCCACCACAGAGTATCTTGGAATAACCCTTCCCATGGTCACCATCCCCGTCCGCCCTGGCCGGAACCTGGCCGTGATCCTGGAACTGGCCGCCATGACCAACCGCCAGAAAAAATTCGGCTACAGCGCCGCCGAGGAGCTGACACAGCGCATCGACGCGCTTGTGGACAGCGGCACCAACTATTAAAGGAGACTTCCCCGTGGAACTATCTTCCCTCAAATCGGATATACGCAGCCTTCTCCCCGCTTTGGAGCTGCGGGAGAATGAACCTCTCAGCCGTCACAGTTCTTTCCGCATCGGCGGCCCCGCCCCCCTGCTGGCCCTTCCCGCCTCCCCGGAAGAGCTCGCGGCACTGTGCGCGCTTCTGAAGGAGAAAGGACACCGTCCCTTCATCATGGGAAACGGAACCAACCTCCTCTTTCCCGATGAAGGCCTTGACCGGGTAGTCATCAAGCTCTGCCCCAACCTTTCCGAAATCACCGTCGCCGGCCATACCATCACCGCCGGCGCCGGCGCCACCCTCTCCCGGGTTGCCACCGCCGCCATGAACGCCGGTCTCTCCGGTCTGGAGTTTGCCCACGGCATTCCCGGCAGCGTAGGGGGCGGCGTGGTCATGAACGCAGGCGCCTATGGCGGCGAGCTGAAGGACTGCGTCACCGTCACGGATTATCTGGACGAAAACCTGGCGCTCCGCACCCTTACCGGGGCCGAGCACGAATTCTCCTACCGTCACAGTGTCCTGTCCGACCGGGACTGGACCGTTGTCCGCTCCGTTTTTACCCTCACCCCCGGCGACCGGGAATCCATCGCCGCCCGGATGCAGGAGCTTGCCGCCAAGCGGCGGGACAGCCAACCCCTGGATATGCCCTCCGCCGGAAGCACCTTCAAACGCCCGGCGGGCGGCTTTGCCGCCGCGCTCATCGATGAAGCCGGTCTCAAAGGCTATGCCGTGGGCAGGGCACAGGTTTCCCCCAAGCACGCCGGCTTTGTGGTAAATACCGGCGGGGCCACCTGCGAAGACGTTCTTCGCCTGATGGAGCACATTCAAAACACCGTCCGCTCCCGCTCCGGCATTGAGCTGGAGCCGGAGGTCCGCATCATCGGGAGGTAAAACATGGATCTTCTGATCATCACCGGCCTCTCCGGCGCGGGAAAGACATGCGCGGCCGATGTCTGCGAGGATCTGAATTACTACTGCGTAGACAATCTCCCCGCTGCTCTTCTGCCCCGTTTCGCCGCCCTCTGCAGCGCCACAAAAGGCCGCTATGAACGGGCCGCCCTTGTCATGGAGGTCCGCAACGAAGAGGATTACAGCGATCTGTATGAGGCCCTCCGCTCACTGGCGGATATCGAATGCACCTGCCGTATCCTGTTTCTGGAGGCGGAGTTTGAGACCATCATCCGCCGCTACAAGGAAAGCCGCCGGCCCCATCCTCTGTCCAACCACGGCGGTTCCATCCGGGAGGCCGTAGAGCGGGAGATCCGCCTTCTTTCCCAGCTTCGGGAGCACGCGGATTTCGTCATCAACACCACCGGCCTGAGCCTGAACCGGCTGAAGGGCCGCATTTATGAGATCCTCACCCCCGGCACAAAATATTTCACCGTTAATCTGTCCTCCTTCGGCTATAAGCATGGCATCCCCCCGGAGGCCGACATGGTTTTTGATGTCCGCTGTCTGCCAAATCCCTATTACGAGCCCGATCTTCGGGATCTTACGGGACTTGACAAGCCGGTGTCCGACTATATATTCCGCAGCGAAGCGGCCCAGCAGTATCTGAACCGTCTGGAGGCTCTTGTCACCTATCTCATTCCCCTCTTCCGGGAAGACCGTTCGGAACTGAACATCGCCATCGGCTGCACCGGCGGTCATCACCGCAGTGTGGCCATGACCCAGGCCCTGGCAGAGGATATGGAGCGGCTTGGCCTCGCCCTCACGGTGAGCCACCGGGATCTGGAGCGTGCCCTATGACGCGATACAGCCAACCCCGTATTACCGTTCTGGGCGGCGGCACCGGCCTCTCCTCCATGCTCCGCGGCCTCAAAACCCGCACGCCCCACATCGCCGCCATTGTCACCGTCACCGACGACGGCGGCGGCAGCGGCGTTCTCCGCCGGGAGCTGGGCATGCTGCCCCCCGGCGACATCCGAAACTGCATTCTGGCTCTGGCCAGCCGCGAGCCCCTGATGCAGGAGGTCCTTAACTACCGCTTTCACGAGGGCTCTCTCGCCGGGCAGAGTCTGGGAAATCTCTTTCTGGCCGCCCTGAACGACATGACCGGTTCTTTTGACCAGGCCGTCTCCCTCATGGGCCAGGTCCTCTCCATCACCGGCGAAGTGCTGCCCGTCACCAACGAGGACATCGTCCTCCAGGCAGATTTCAGCGACGGCTCCGTCATCCGGGGCGAGACCCGCATCACCGATTATAAAAAGCACACCGATGCCATCATCCGCCGCATCTCTCTGGACCCTCCCGCTCCCCCGGCCCTTTCCGCCGTGCTGGAGGCCATCCGGGAATCGGATATGATCGTTCTCGGCCCGGGAAGTCTCTATACCAGCGTCATCCCCAATCTCCTCACCCACGGCGTTGCCGACGCCATCCGGGAATTCCGGGGCGTGAAGGTCTATGTGATGAACATTATGACCCAGGACGGCGAAACGGAAAACTATTCCGCCGCCGACCACGTCCGGGCCCTGCTGGACCACGGCGGGGAGGGGCTTTTCCAATACGTTCTGGCCAACAACCGCCCCATTCCGGAGGACATTCTGGAGTCCTACCGACGGGAAAATGCCGCCCCCGTCCCCGTGGAAGAGGACGCTCTGCGGGCGTTGGGCGTGGAGCCCATCTATGTACCCGTGGCCCAGTGGAAAGACGGCCTTATCCGCCACGACCCCATTGCTCTGGCCGACAGCCTTATGAAGCTTTATTACGCCAATGCCGCCACAAGGACGGCCGACTGATATGACATTTTCCGCTCAGGTAAAAACCGAACTCTGCCGGGATCCCCTGGCAAAAAAATGCTGCGCTCTGGCAGAGGCCTACGGCGTTCTGCTGTATGCCAATTGCTTTTCCCCCCATCTCATCCGCATCATAACGGAAAACGATGCCTTTGCCGCCCGCCTTCCCCGGCTTTTCCGCCGGGCGTTTGGCCTCGGCTTCGATATTCTCCCCCCGGAAGAAAAAACCGGAAAGCGCTCCTTTGTCATAAACACACCCGGAAGCATCCGGGCTATCTTCGCCGCCTATGGCTATGATGCCGCCCGGGCGGTGGCCCACCACATCAATCTGGCCGTGGTGGAGGATGACTGCGACAAAATCGCCTTTCTCCGGGGCGCCTTCCTGGCCGGCGGAAGCGTCACCGATCCCGCCCGGCGTTATCATCTGGAGTTTGTCACCGGCCACGCCAGTGTATGCCGGGAGCTGCACGCGCTCCTGCTGGAAATGGAGTTCTCCCCCAAGGATTCCACCCGGGGCTCCAACTATCTCACCTATTTCAAGCAGAGCGGCGCCATCGAGGATCTGCTCACCACCATGGGCGCCAGTCTCTCCGCCATGGAGGTGATGGAGGCCAAAGTGGAAAAGCACATGGCAAACGCTATGAACCGGCTCACAAACTGCGACATGGCAAACGCCGACAAAATCACCGGCGCCGCCGGTCAGCAGCTGGAGGCCATTCGGCTCATCGAGGCCGGCCCCGGCCTGGACGCCCTGCCCCCGCTTCTCCAGGATACCGCCCTCCTCCGCATTGCAAACCCCTCCTGCAGTCTCGCGGATCTGGCCCAGCTGGCCTATCCCCCCGTGACAAAAAGCTGCATGAACCACCGTCTGCGAAAGCTGATGGAATATGCCCAAACTCTGAAATAAAAGGAGCCTTCCCATGTCCTTTGTCCATCTCCATGTTCATAGCGAATACAGCCTCCTGGACGGCGCCTGCCGCGTCTCGGAGATGGCCCGCCGCGCCAAAGACCTGGGACAGGACGCCCTTGCCATCACCGACCACGGCGTGATGTACGGCGCCGTTGCCTTTTATCGGGCCTGCCGGGAGGCAGGGATAAAGCCCATCATCGGCTGTGAGGTCTATGTGGCCCCCCGCGGGCTCACCGACAAGGAATACGGCATCGACAACAACTATACCCACCTGGTCCTTCTGTGCAAAAACGAAACCGGCTATCACAACCTGTGCGCTCTGGTGTCCAAGGCCTTTGTGGACGGTTTTTATGTCCGTCCCCGTATCGACTGGCCTCTGCTCCAAAAGCACGCCCAGGGACTTGTGTGCCTTTCCGGCTGTCTGGCCGGCGATATTCCCCAGAAGCTGGTGAACGGCGATTATGAAGCCGCCAAAGCAAAGGCGCTGGAGCTGGACGCGCTTTTTGGCCGGGGCAGCTTCTATCTGGAGATCCAGGACCACGGCATCGACGACGAGCGCCGGGCCGCCCAGGGGCTCATCCGCATCCATCAGGAGACCGGGATCCCCCTGGCTGCCACCAATGACGCCCACTATCTCCGCCGGGAGGACGCCCACATCCAGGACGTTCTCATGTGCATCCAGATGGGCAAGACCGTGGACGATCCGGACCGGATGAAATTCGAGTCCGAGGAGTTTTATCTCAAAAGCGAGGAGGAGATGCGCACTCTCTTCCCCGACTGGCCGGAGGCTTTTGACAACACCGCCAAAATCGCGGATATGTGCGGGTATGACTTTGAGTTCGGCCACTATCATCTGCCGGTTTTCCAGCTCCCGGAGGGGGAGACGGACAGCTTCGCCTATCTCCGCCGGCTCTGCTATGAGGGCCTTGAAAAGCGCTATCCCGGCTATGGACAGGAGCTTTCCGACCAGCTGGACTATGAGCTTGGCGTTATCCGCCAGATGGGCTTTGTGGACTATTTCCTCATCGTCTGGGATTTTGTGAACTTTGCCAAGCGCCAGGGCATCCCTGTGGGCCCCGGCCGCGGCTCCGCCGCCGGCTCCCTGGTGAGCTATACCCTGCGCATCACCGATGTGGACCCGGTGAAATACAGTCTCTTCTTCGAGCGCTTCCTCAATCCCGAGCGCGTGACCATGCCCGATATTGATATGGACTTCTGCGTCCGCCGCCGGGGCGAGGTCATCGACTACGTCAACCGCAAGTACGGCACGGACCATGTGGCCCAGATCGTCACCTTCGGCACCATGGCCGCCCGCGCCGCCATCCGGGACGTGGGCCGGGCCCTGAACGTAAGCTATGGCGAAACGGACGCCGTGGCCAAGCAGGTTCCCTTCTC
>CAZQFN010000007.1:0-25528 GCA_964592685.1 uncultured Oscillospiraceae bacterium
CCATTTATTCTGCCTCGATTTCTGCAATATCGATTTCCTGGGCGTCGTTCCAAAGACGCTCCAGATTGTAAAACTCGCGGGTCTCTTTCTGGAAAATGTGAACAATCAGGCTGCCGAAATCCAGCAGCAGCCAGTTGCTGTTGCGATACCCCTCCCGGCGGATGGGCGGCATGCCGGCCATGGACAGCTGCTTGTCCACTTCGTCATACAGCGCGCGGACGTGAGGGGTGGAAGTTGCGGTGCAGATGACGAAATAATCCGCCAGGACCGTCAGTTCCTCGGTCTTCAGAAGGCGGATGTCCGCACCCTGCTTGTCGCTGAGGGCCTTGACCGCCAGTTTTGCTGCTTCAAAAGGTTCCATATCTATTTCTCCTGCTGTTTAATAAATTCTTGAATTATGTATCTCGTCGGGGCGGGACGCGGCATTTACGCCGTCTCCCGGACCCGGATGTTTTCTTTTGTGATCGTCTCGCAATAGGGGTTCATCACTTCGTTCAGAAGGGCCAGCCATTCTTCCGTCCGCACAGCAAGACCGCCGTCCGTCTCCGACACCGGCAGCAAATAAAACGCCGCGCTCCCCGCGCCCAGCTTCAGGATCTCACCGGCGTACCACCGAAGATTCCCCGCTGTGAGCGTTGTGACAGCTTTCTCGGAAAGAAGGCTTATCACACCGTCCCGGTTTCGGATATACCCGAGAGCATGAACATCCTCCAGCACCCGGGCCCAGTCATCCTGCGTTATCCCCTCGGACAGTGCGTATACCGTTCCGCCCTCCAAAAGCTTTCGGGCATCGGCCGCCGTCTCCCCGGAAAGGGAAACATAGTGGTCAACGGAATAGCCAAAAAGACCGGTCAGCGCGTTTTTAACGCCTATGGCCCCGCTGCTTTTATACACCGAAGAAAGGGTCTCCTTCCCCGAAATGCCGATCAGAAGCTCCGTCGGAACCGTCACAAAGGAAACCGTCTTTTCCTGTCGGTCCAGCATCCCCAGCGCCACCGCCTCCAGCGTTTCGGCGCTTTCATCCCGCTGAAGAATGAGGACGGTATAGCACCAATCCTTCCGGCCGGTCTCATCCGCGGAAAGCATCTCCACCGGGGAGACCGCGTTCAACGCGGCGGCTGCCTGAACCTCGTCGGAATCGCCGATTTCCGCCGGGGCATAGGCGCTCACCGCCAGAAGCCCCGCCGCCGCGAGCAAAAGGGCCGCACAAACAAGTATCCTCTGCCGCTCCTGCCGGCGTTCTTCCCGGCGGACAGCGGCACTTTCGGCCGCCTTTAAAAAACCGTGGGCGGCTTTCGGTTCCCGATAGGAAACCGAAAAATCGTACTTTTCCCTGTCCCTGTCTCTCTCTGCGGGCTCACACGCGAAGCTCTCCCGGATCCGGGACGCCTTCGACGTGGATCGGTTCCGCGCCTTTTTCATGAAGCTTCGTCAAAAACCACCTTTCCGCCCGGATGGAGTCCTCATGGGGAAGATTCCCCCGGGACTGCACATCGTCCAGACTCATGCGAAGACCAAGCTCCATCGCCGCATCCATATCCTCATAAGCCGCCTTGCGAAGCTCCTCCAGCCCGGCAAAGCCGGAACGGGTGGGCTCGATGTAATCGGCCATATAGATGATCTGCTGCAGCATGTCCATGCCGGCCCGACCGGTGGTGTGCCAGCGGATGGCCTCCGCGATATGTTCGGGAAGGCCGAAGATATCCCGTGCCAGCTCCGCTCCCGTTTTGGCGTGAAGCAGCTTTTCGCTGACCTTTTCGTAATCGTCTGCCATGATATCATACCGGGCACAGAGACGCAACTGTTCCTCCAGATTCAGACGTTTGGTTATGTCGTGGCAAATCGCTGCCGCGGCGGCATCCTCTTCCGCAAGACCCCAGCGCGCCGCAAGACGCACCGCCTCCTGCTCCGCACCCTGGACATGGGGGATTCTCTTGGGCTTGAGCCGGGCATAGGCCTCCCGGCGCAGCCAGACAAAATCCGGTTTGGCTCCGTAAAGCCCCTGGCGAATGATATGGGCATAGACCGCTTCCGGGATAAGCTCCCGGCCGCCGCGCTTTTTCAGAGCGGCGCGCAGCTCCGTGGAGGAGACCTCCACCGGCGTGCCCGGCAGAATGAGAAATTCACGCCCGTAACGGGCTTCCATCTCCCGGCGTTTTTCCTCAACGGCCTGCTCCTGCTCCCGTTCCCGGCGGAAAAGAGCCACCGTTGCCAGGGACAGGATGGTTTCCGGCTCCCGCCACTCTTCCAGCATGAGGAACATGTCCGTCCCCAGGAGGAACACCAGCTCCGCCCCGGGATATTCCTTCCGCAGAGCGCGCAGCGTGTCCACGGTATAGCTTTTCCCTTCCCGATGCAGCTCCAGATCCAGCACCTCCGCACCGGGGATCTTCCGGGCGGCAAGCCGTGTCATGGCAAGGCGCTGCTCCGCCGGAGCACTGTCCTCCGGCAGTTCCTTGTGGGGCGGAACAGCCGCAGGAATGAGAAACACCCGGTCGGGCACGATGGTTTCCATAGCCGCCTTCACAGACTGCACATGGCCCATGTGAGGCGGATTGAAGCTTCCGCCGTAGATGAGAATCTTCATGGCTTATTTCTTCGGCAAAGTAATTTTAGCCGCTTTCTCGTTCTTTTTATACAGCACGAACACACGGCCGATGACCTGAACGCCGTCGGCATCGCAAGCCTCGCAAAGAAGCTGCTGGGCCTCCGCCGCCGTATACATGCAGGCCTCCTGGACCTTGCACTTGATGAGTTCCCGGGCCTCAAGCGCTTCCTTGGCCTGGCTGATAACAGGCTCCGTCACGCCGGCCTTGCCGACATAGAGGATCACATCCTCCTTCTGCGCCAACGAGCGCAGATAAGCTCTTTCTTTACCTGTGAGCATCGTATTTCTCCAATTCTTTCTGAAATTCCGCCAGGGCGCGCGCCCGGTGGGATATCTGATTCTTTATATCGTCGCCCAGTTCCGCGAAGGACAGCTCATACCCGTCCGGCGCAAACACGGGATCATATCCGAAGCCCTGTTCGCCCGAAGGCATTTTCAGGATGCGGCCGGGGCATTCTCCGCGGGCCCGCAGGACCGTTCCGTTGGGGAACACGCAGCAGATGCAGCTGACGAACTTGGCCCGCCGATTCTCTGCTCCCTCCAGCTTTTTCAGCAAATATTCATATCGCTGCCGATCGTCCCATCCCTCCTCGCCGAAGCGGGCGGAATAGATGCCGGGCGCGCCGTCCAGCGCCTCCACACAGAGGCCGGAATCGTCGGCAATGGCGGGAAAATTCGTATATTGGGCCACCGTGGACGCCTTCAGATAGGCGTTTTCCTCAAAGGTGCTGCCGGTCTCGTTCACTTCAAAGTTCACGCCGGCCACCGCCTGGGGCACAAGACCAAAGCCATAGGGCTCCAGAATGGCCTTGAATTCCCGGTGCTTTCCTATGTTGTTGGAAGCAAGAATAAAGGTCATTCCACCATCGCCTCCGCAAACTCAAGGGCATCAAAGGGCTTCAGATCCTCCGCCCCTTCGCCCACGCCCACAAACTTCACGGGCACGCCCAGACGCTGGGCAATGGAGAAGACCACACCGCCCTTGGCGGTTCCGTCCAGCTTCGTGAGGACGATGCCGGTGACGCCGGCGGCCTTGGCAAACTGCTCCGCCTGGATCAGACCGTTCTGGCCGGTGGTTGCGTCCAGGACCAGCAGGATCTCATAAGCCGCGTCGGGCAGTTCCCGGGAGACGATCTTGGTGATTTTTGTCAGCTCGTTCATCAGATTCTGTTTGTTGTGGAGCCGGCCGGCCGTATCTACGATCATGATGTCCGTGCCCCGGGCCTTCACGGCGTTGCAGGCGTCAAACACCACGGCACCGGGGTCGCCACCCTCACCGTGGCGGACGATGTCCGCGCCGGTGCGCTTGGCCCAGACACCAAGCTGCTCGGAGGCCGCCGCGCGGAAGGTATCCGCCGCCGCCAGAAGGACCTTCCTGCCCTCCTGAGAGAAATGATGGGACAGCTTTCCGATGGTGGTGGTCTTGCCCACGCCGTTCACACCCACCATCAGGATAACAGAGGGCTTGGTGGAAAGGTCCAGTTCTCCGTTTCCGGCCTGCTCCATTTCCCGGACAAGGATGTTCACAAGGGCCTTGCGGACTTCTTCACCCTTCAGTCCCTTCTGGGCGCGCAGCTCTTCCACAGCCCGCTCCGCCACATCAACGCCGGAGTCCGCCAGGATAAGCTTCTCCTCCAGTTCATCCAGAAAATCCTCGTCCACGCCGGAAAACGCGGAGAAGAGTCCGGAAAGAAAGCCTTTTTTCTTATCTTTAAACAATGCCATTTATATACTCCTTTAGTTTTCCGCCGTCTTCTGGGCCTCTTCCAGATCCAGCTCGATGACCCGGGAAACACCCTTTTCCTGCATGGTCACGCCGAAGAGAACATCGGCATACTCCATGGTGCCGCGGCGGTGGGTAATGACCAGAAACTGTGTTTTATTCAGCCGGTGGAGATACTCCGCAAAGCGGATGACATTCTCCTCATCCAGCGCGGCCTCGATCTCGTCCATCACGCAGAAAGGCGTAGGCTTGAGTTTGAGGATGGAGAAATACAGCGCGATGGCCACGAAGGATTTCTCGCCGCCGGACAGAAGGCTGATGTTGGAAACCGCTTTGCCGGGAGGCTGGACCTTGATCTCGATGCCGCAGTTGAGCACATCGTTTTCATCCTCCAGCCGGAGGTTGGCCTGGCCGCCGCCAAACAGCTCCAGGAAGGTCTCCCGGAAGCATTCATTGATGGCGTTGAATTCCTGAACAAATATCTCCTCCATCTGCTGGGTAATATCCCGGATAATGGCAAGAAGTTCGTTTTTCGCCTTGGCAATGTCGTCCCGCTGCTCGGTGAGGTATTCATATCGCTCTCCGACACGTTTGCTCTCCTCGATGGCGCCGAGGTTCGGCGTGCCAAGCGCGTGGATGCCCCGGCGCAGCTCCGCGATGCGGCGATTCGCCGCCGTCAGGCTTTCAATGGGCTGGCGCTGAGTCTGAGCCGCGGTGCGGGAAAGCTCATAGCTGTCCCAGAGCTTATCGATGATCTGCTTCTCTTCCATCTCTGCGGTGACGATCTTCCGCTCGATGGAGGCAACCAGCCGCTCCTGATCCACCAGCGCCTCGTTTCGCCGCTGGGTATCCCGGTCCGCCTGGGTGCGTTTGGCCTCCAGATCGAATTTCTGCTGGGTGATCTCCCGAATGCGCTGGCGCAGCTCCTCCGCCCGGCGGGAGCGTTCTTCTCCGATCTGGGCGTTTCGGGCGAGTTCCTCGTCGATCTCCCGGTTTTTCCGCTCGTATCCTTCGATGAGAGCGCGGCGCTGGTCGCCGCCGGAGGCCATGGCCTCCTTCACATCCTCCAGCTGTGCGGCACTGGTGCGTTTGGCCTGGGCCTCGGCATCCAGAGATGCCGCATCCCGCTGCACGGAAGCAAGTTCCTGGGCCGCCACATCCATGTCATACCGCGCGGCGGCAAGCTCCCGCTCCGATTTCTCCAGAAGGGCGGTTTTCTCCTCCAGCGTTCCCCGGAGCGTCTCCCGCTCTTTCCTGAGCCTCTCCAGCTCGTTGGCCCGGGAGAGCACGCCGGTCCCCTTGGCGGCGCTGCCGCCGGTCATGGAACCGCCGGCGTGGATCATCTGGCCGTCCAGAGACACGATGCGGAACTGGTTGTTGTTTCGTTTTGCAATGGCCACCGCGTCCGCCAGCGTTTCGGCAATCACGGTCCGGCCAAGAAGGTTTTCAAAAATATTCTGATAGCGTTTGTCAAAGGTCACCAGATCCAGCGCCAGACCCAGAAATCCGGTTTCCCCGGTGGGCAGGCGGTTCAGGACATTGCCCCGGATAGCACTGATGGGCAGAAACGTGCCGCGGCCGCTGTCCCTGCGTTTGAGCATCTCAATGGCGGCCTTGCCGTCCTCCGGCCGGTCCACCACGATATTCTGGGCTGCCGCGCCCAACGCCGTTTCAACAGCAAGGGCATAGCGCTCTTCGGCCCGGACCAGATTCGCCACCGGTCCGTGGATCCCCCGGAGGGTGCCGCGCTCATGCTCCCGCATGACGGTCTTGACCGCCCGGTTAAAGCCCTCGTAGTCCTTCTCCATCTCCGTGAGCATGGCGATGCGGCCGTCCATACTGCGGCCATCCACCGTCAGGCGGGTGACCTCTTCCCGAAGGGCGGACACACGGCTCTCCCGGCCGCTCATCTTCATGCGGTGTCCGTTCACGATATTGGAGAGCTGTGCGATCTTTCCACCAAGGGCGCGGCTCTCGGCGGAGATTTCCTCCACCCGGGCCAGGATACCGGCGATCTGCTCCGCCAGGGCGCGGATGCGGTCCTCGTCCTGGGACATGTCGCTGCGGATACGGTCGATGCTGTCCAGATTGTTCTTTCGGTCCGTGCGCAGAATGGCAGCGGTGCGTTCATTCTCGCCGATGGAGGTTTCCGTATCCGTGAGTTTCTCACGGACGCGCTCCGCCTCCAGATCCTTTTCCCGCATTTTTTCGGAGATGGTCTCCGTGCGCTGATAGTTTTCCGAAAGGGCCGCCCGTGTCTGCTGAAGCTCCGCCTTGGCCTTCTCATAGCTTTCCTTCACAGACTGCGTCTGACCGGCCAGCTTGTCCAGCGTCTCCATCCAGGCGGAGACCTCCACGGTGCGAAGCTCCTCCCGGAGAAGGATATACTTCTCCGCCACCTCCGCCTGCTTTCGCAGCGGCTCCAGCTGAAGCTCCAGTTCGTCGATCTTGTCGCCCACGCGGAGAAGCGTATCGTCCGTAGCCGCCAGCTTCCGCTCCGCCTCTTCCTTGCGGAAGCGGAAGCGGGAAATGCCTGCGGCCTCTTCAAATATTTCACGGCGATCGGTGCTCTTGGCCGCCACAATTTCACTGATGCGGCCCTGACCGATAATGGAATAGCCGTCCCGGCCCAGACCGGTATCCATAAGAAGCTCATGGATGTCCCGCAGGCGGACGGTTTCTCGGTTTATGAAGTATTCGCTGTCCCCGCTGCGATAATAGCGGCGGGAAATGGACAGCTCATCGCTGTCGATCTTAAAAAGACGGGCCGTGTTATCCAGTATCAGCGTCACCTGGGCAAACCCCAGCGCCTTGCGCTTGGCGGTGCCGCCGAAGATGACATCCTCCATCTTGCCGCCGCGGAGAGACCGGGCACGCTGTTCGCCCATGACCCACAAAACTGCGTCGGATATATTGGATTTGCCGGATCCGTTGGGCCCGACGATCATCGTCACGTCCTTTTCAAAAAGGAGCGTCGTCTTATCGGGGAAAGACTTGAACCCCTGTATTTCAAGAGCCTTTAAATACAAACTCTACACCTCAACTGGCACATAAATATCGATAAATATACAAAATATAGTATACCGCTATTCTTTTCCCGCGTCAACCAGGAATATTTCCTCGCCCGCTCCGGGCAAAGCCCTGATCTTCACCCCGGCGAACGCAAACCGTTCCGTGAGCTTCTGGATGTTCCGGCGCTTCTGTCCGGTCATGGCGCTGACGCGCTCCGAAGCCACGCCCAGCGTCACAAAGCTTCCGGCGGGAACATCCCTCAAAAGCTCGCAGGCCCGCTGATACAAGATTTCCGAGCGGACCATCTCCCCCAGTGCGGGATGATAGGCCCCGGCCACAGCGCCGCCATGGGAAAGCTCCTCCGTGGGATTGAGCCCCAACCGGATCACCGGGATCTTCGCCTCCTCCATCATGGGCAGGATACGGGCGCAGATACGCACCGCCGCCTCCACTGTGTGGGCTGTATAGAGCCCACTGCGCCACAGATCCTCCAGCGGCGTGTTCTTCACCACCACCGTTGGATAGATGCGGATGCCGTCCGGCCGAAGGGCTATGAGCCTCCGCGCGGTTTCCAGATCCGATCGTTCATCCGCGCCGGGAAGTCCCGTCATCATCTGGAGAATGAGCTCAAAGCCACCTGCTTTTACAAGCCGGGCGGCTTTTTCCGTTTCCGCCGTGGTATGTCCCCGCCCCGCCTCATGGAGCACCCGGTCATCCATGGACTGCGCCCCCAGCTCCACGGTCTTTACGCCGTGGGTCTTCAGCCGGAGGATCGTTTCCCCGTCAATGGCATCCGGCCGGGTGGAAAGCCGGATGGACGCAATGGTCCCATCCACCAAAAACGGCCGGGCTGCGGCCAGAAGCTCCTCCTGGATCGCAGGATCGATGGCCGTGAAGCTGCCGCCGTAAAAAGCAAGCTGGGCCCCCGCCGTTTTCACGGCGCGGGCCTTTTCCAGCTCCCGGGTCACATCTGCCCCGGAAGCAGGCAATGGGCTGCCGGATATACGTCTCTGATTGCAGAAAACGCAGTCGTTCGGGCAGCCCAGATGTGGCACGAATATAGGGATGATCTGCTGCCGGGCCATCAGCTCTGCAGCATCTGCAGGGCGGCCTTGGCCGCCATCTGTTCGGCTTCCTTCTTGCTTTTTCCGCTCCCCTCGGCAAAGGCACCGTCATGAAGCAGGACACGGGCGGAGAAGGATTTGTTGTGATCGGGACCGCTCTCGCCGATGATGGTATACACCGGCGCAGCGCCACCCTTGCGCTGCAGAATCTCCTGCAGCTGGGTCTTATAGTCCGTCCGCACAGGGCGGTGACCGGCGCGCACATCCTTGAGAATGCGCTCCTCGATGAACCGCTCCGCCGGGGCAAGGCCTCCATCCAAATACATGGCGGCAATGATAGCCTCCACGCAGTCAGCCAGAATGGACACCCGCTGCCGGCCGCCGTTGCATTCCTCGTTCCGACCGAGACGGAGATAACCGCCCAGTTCCAGCGCCGTGGCCACCTGGTGCAGGGCCGCCTCACAGACGAGTTCCGCCCGCAGGCGGGTCATCTCCCCCTCCGGCATCTCCGGATACAGGCGGCAGATGGTCTTGGCCGCACAGAAGCCCAGCACCGAGTCCCCCAGAAACTCCAGACGCTCATTGCTGTGCATCCCCGTCCGCTCATTGGCATAGGAGCTGTGGGTCAGGGCTGTTTCCAGACAGCTCCGATCCCGAAAGGTATATCCGAGCCGCTCTTCCAGCTTCTGCATTTTACTCCGCGTGAGCGGTAACGTACTCCACCAGGTCGTGGACAGTCACCATCTTCTTGAGCTCCTCCTCGGGGATCTCAGACAGACCGAACTCGTTTTCCACTTCCATGACCAGCTCCACAACATCCAGGGAGTCGATGCCCAGATCGTCGATGAAAGCGGTGTCTTCGGAGATCTCGCTGGCCTCCATACCAAACTGATCACAGATCATCTCAACAATTCTCTCGTACATAGTGGTTAATTCTCCTTTTCTTCGGTAAGTTTCATATATTCGATATTTTCCTCAATGGCGCCGGCCACATCCGCCTTCACGCAGGCGATAGCCTGGCGAACGGCGTTATAGATGGCCCGGTCGTCCGAGCTGCCATGGGCTTTGATAACAGGCTTCGAGATGCCCAGCATAGCCGTGCCGCCCACCTCGGAGGGGTCCAGCATAGCCTTCATGCCATAGAGATCCTTTTTGATCATAAGGGCCCCCAGCTTGTTTTTGAGACTGCTGTACATAACGCCCTTGAGCTGCTTGAACATGAACTTTGCCGCGCCTTCCACGGTCTTGAGCATGACATTTCCGGAGAAACCGTCCGCCACCAGAACATCCACCTCGCCGCTCATCAGGTCATTGCCTTCCGCGTTGCCGATGAAATTGATGCGCCCCGCGTCTCCCGCGGCTTTCAGAAGCTTGAACGCTTCCTTCTGAAGCTCGCCGCCCTTGGTGTCTTCGCTTCCCACGTTGAGAAGCGCCACGCGGGGAGTCTCGCAGCCCATGATGCGCTCCGCATAGAAGGAGCCCATGAAAGCAAACTGCAGAAGATACTCCGGCGTGCATTCCACGTTCGCGCCGCAGTCAATGAGCATGACACCCTTGCCGCCATTGGGGAGCACAGGGCCCATGGCCGCCCGGCGGATACCCCGGACTCGCTTGACGATGAGCGTGGCGCCGGTGAGAAGCGCGCCGGTGCTGCCGGCGGAGACCGCCGCATCGCCCTCTCCGTTTTTGACCATATTCAAAGCCACGGTCATGGAGGAGTCCTTTTTCCGGCGGCATGCCGTGGCAGGGTCATCCTCCATCGTCACCACCTCCGTGGCATTCACCACGGTGATGCGGCTTTCGTTTTCGCCGCCGTTTTCCTTCAGGCAGGCGAGAATTTCCTCTTCCCGGCCCACCAGGGTGATATCCACATCAAAATCGCGGCAGGCCTGAATGGCCCCTTTTACCACCGCGCCGGGGGCATTATCGCCGCCCATGGCGTCGAGAATGATCCTCATATCAAAAATCCTCCCGCTTCACGATCTCGTCGATCACGGCCAGGGACCGTTCGGCGATCTTTATATTTTTCTCTCGCTTGCCCCGGATGCGTTCTCCCAGGCCCTCGATGATGCCGAAGTTTATGTTCATGGGCTGAAAATCACCGCTGACAGCGCCGTTTTCGATATAAAGCGCCAGCGCGCCGATGGCAGTGGTGCGGGGGAAGTTGAGCGGTTCCCGGCCTTTGATACGTCGGGCCGCCTCCAGCGCCGCCAACATCCCGGAGGCACAGGATTCCACATATCCCTCCACGCCGGTCATCTGGCCGGCAAAGGCGATGCGCCCATCGCTGCGCAGCCGGTAATATCGGTCCAGCAGCCTGGGGGAGTTGATGAATGTATTCCGGTGCATCTTGCCGTAGCGCAGGTATTCCGCGTCCTTCAGGGCGGGGATCATGCCAAACACCCGGCGCTGCTCCGGAAACGTAAGGTGGGTCTGGAAGCCCACCAGATTATAGACGGTTCCTTCGTCGTTGTCCCGGCGAAGCTGAACCACGGCGTAATACGCCTCGCCCGTTTCGGGATGGCGCAGTCCTACCGGTTTGAGCGGTCCATAACGGAGCGTATCCGGACCGCGGCGGGCCATAACCTCCACCGGCATGCAGCCCTCAAAGACGCCCGCGTCTTCAAAGCCATGAACCGCCGCCTCCCGGGCAGTGGAAAGCTCGCGGACGAAAGCCTCATATTCCTCCTGGTTCATGGGGCAGTTGATGTAATCCGCCGTTCCCTTGTTATAACGGGAGCCAAACCAGGCTTTCGACATATCGATGCTCTCGAAGTTGATGAGAGGGGCCGCGGCGTCGAAGAAATGGAGGAATTCGTCCCCCGGGCAACAGGCCGCGATGGCGGGGATGAGCCCGTCACTGGTGAGAGGGCCGCTGGCCACGATGACCTCCCCCTCCGGGAATTCCGTCACTTCCTCCTCCACCAGTTCGATGTTGGGATGGGAGCGGATGGCCTCGGTGATGGTCCGGGCAAAAGCCTCCCTGTCCACCGCCAGCGCGCCGCCGGCGGGAACGCGGTGCTTTTCCGCGCTCATCATGATGAGGCTTCCCAGACGGCGAAGCTCTTCCTTCAGCAGTCCCACCGCATTGGAGAGATCGTCGCCCCGAAGAGAGTTGGAGCAGACCAGCTCCGCAAAAAGAGGGGACGTATGGGCCGGAGACATCTTCTGCGGCTTCATTTCATACAGCCGAACCTTCAGGCCCCGCTGGGCCAGCTGCCAGGCCGCCTCGCTGCCGGCAAGGCCGGCACCGATCACAGAGATATCCGCCATTATACCTTGTCCTCTTTCTTTTTCCGGGTAGTTTTTGCCTTTGCCTTTGGCTTTTCCTCCGTCTCGGCCTTGGTCTCGGACGCAGACACCTGCGTATCGGCGCCTTCTTCCTTCTTGGCGGGGCGGCGGCGATAGCCGCGCTTCTCCTCGGGAAGGAAGTTTTCGCACTCGGCATTGATGCAGAAGGGCTTACGCTGGCCCTTGCCCGAGAGCTTGAACATGGTCTTGCCGCAGGAGGGGCAGACATCCGCCGTGGGAACGTCCCAGGTCATGAAGCCGCAGGCCGCGCCCTTTTCACAGGCGTAATAGGGATAGCCCTTTTTCGAAGTGCGCTTCAGGATACGCCCGCCGCAGCGGGGGCATTTACCGGGCATTTCCACCACAATGGGCATGGTGAAGCTGCACTCGGGATAGCCGGGACAGGCCAGAAAACGGCCAAACCGGCTGGATTTATACACAAGATTCTTGCCGCAGTTGGGGCAAATTTCGCTGGATACTTCGGGCGGAACTTTCAGATGGATGCCCTGGAGAGCCTCCTCGGCCTTTTCCAGAGAATCGGCAAAGCCGCCGTAGAAGGTCCCAAGAACGTCTTTCCAGTTTTCATCGCCCTCTTCCACCTTGTCCAGGTCGCTTTCCATGCGGGCAGTGAATTTCACATCCACAATATCGGGGAACTGCTCCTCCATGAGCTTGTTCACCGTCTCGCCCAAGGGCGTGGGACGGAGGTATTTCCCCTCCTTCACCACATACTCACGGGCGGTGATGGTGGAGATGGTGGGGGCGTAGGTACTGGGCCGTCCGATCCCCTTCTCCTCCATGGCGCGGATAAGCGTGGCCTCGGAATAGCGGGAGGGCGGCGTGGTGAAGTTCTGCTCGCGGTCCAGCTTTTTCAGAGAGACACTCTCGCCCTCTTTCAGCTCCGGCAGCGGCTTTTTCGCCGTGGCAGACTCTTCGTCCTCCTTGTTGTCCTCGTATACAGCCGTATAACCGGGGAATTCGATCTCGGAGTGATAGGCCCGGAACACATATCCCTCACAGAGGGAATCGATGGTCACATTGTCATAGACCGCGTTTGCCATCTGGCTTGCGGTAAAGCGGCCCCAGATCAGCCGGTACAGGCGATACTGGTCGCCGGTAAGGCTCTTGCGCACCCGGTCCGGTGTCAGGCTGGGGATGGAGGGACGGATGGCTTCGTGGGCATCCTGGGCGTTGGAGCCGGTCTTATAACGGCGGGGCTTTCCGTAATAGAAATTCTCGCCGTAATGGCCCCGGATAAACTCGCCGGCGGCGGCCAGCGCGTCCTCGCTGAGACGGAGGGAGTCGGTACGCATGTAGGTGATAAGACCCACGGTGCCTTCACCCTCGATATCCACGCCTTCATAAAGCTGCTGGGCAATGCTCATGGTACGCCGGGGCGTCATGCCCAGACGGCGGGAAGCTTCCTGCTGCAGCGTAGAGGTGATGAACGGGGGCGACGGACTGCGCTGCTTCTTTCCATGCTTCACCGTGCGGATGGCAAAGGGCTTTCCCTCCACCGCCTTGCAGACCGTTTCCACTTCCTCTTCGCTGTGGAGTTCCAGCTTCTTTGCCTCGGTGCCGTGGAAAGTCGCCTTAAAGGTCTCTCCGGTGGGAGCAGACAGCATGGCATAGAGATACCAGTATTCCTCCGGCACGAAGTTTTTGATTTCATTCTCCCGGTCCACCACCATACGGGTGGCCACAGACTGCACGCGGCCGGCCGAAAGGCCCTTGCGGATCTTCCGCCACAGCAGCGGACTGAGCTTATAGCCCACAATGCGGTCCAGAATACGGCGGGCCTGCTGGGCATCCACCAGATCCCGGTCGATATCCCGGGGATTGGCAATGCTCTCCTGCACCACCTTTTTCGTGATCTCGTTGAACGTCACGCGACGGGCTTTCTCATCCGGCAGTTCCAGAAGCTCCTTCAAATGCCAGGAGATGGCTTCGCCCTCCCGGTCAGGGTCCGTTGCCAGATAGACGGTGTTTGCCTTCTTCGCATCCTTGCGCAAGGCATCGATCACGTCTTCCCGCCCCTTTACGGGCAGGTAGTTGGGCTCAAAATCATGCTCCAGATCCACGCCCATGGTGTTTTTGGGCAGATCCCGGAGATGGCCCATGGAGGCAACGACCTTATAGCCGCTGCCCAGATATTTTTCGATCGTTCTCGCTTTCGCAGGAGACTCCACGATCACGAGATCGCTGTTTGCTTTCGCCATTGGTGTTCCTCGCTCTTAACTCATTTTTTGCGCGTGTAGCGCTTTCCCGTTCCCTGGGTCACATAGCCCGTGACCTGAAGCATGGTCAGGGCCGCCAGCGTTTCCGGAGCGCTCAGTTCCGCTGCCTCGATGATCTCGTCGGCGTGCATATCCGGCCGTGTCATGACCGAGAGCACCTTGCGCTGGACCGTGGGAAGGTTTTCCAGTTCGTCCACAGAATCAATGAGGTCAATATAAACTATGTCATTTGCCTTGTCAATCTCTTTTTTAATAGGTATGTTCGTCGATTCCGGCAAAACAAGGTCGTAACGGTGGCCGTATTCCGCCAGCACATCCTCTCCGCCGCGGGCCACGATGGCTCCCTGGCTGAGAAGATCGTTGCATCCGGCACAGGCAGCAGCATCCGCATTTCCGGGAACAGCAAACACATCCCGGCCCTGACTCAGCGCGTGTTCCACGGTGTTGCGCGTGCCGCTGCGCAGAGGCGCCTCCACCACCACAACACCCAGAGACAGTCCTGTGATGATGCGGTTCCGGGCCTTAAAATCCGAAGGATAGGTGCGCATTCCGGGCGCATATTCGCTCACCAGCGCGCCCCGGATCTTCACATCTTCGAACAGCCGCCGGTTTTTCGCGGGATACACCTCATCGATGGCTGTTCCCAGAACGCCTACCGAGATCCCGCCGGCCAGAAGCGCGGCTTCCTGAGCCGCACTGTCACACCCGGCCGCAAGGCCGGAAATGACCACCGCTCCCTTCTGCGCCAGTTCACGGCCCATCTGGGTCGCCATTTTCAGACCGTAGGGCGTAGCGTTCCGGGTGCCCACCACCGCAATGGCGGCGCATTCATCCACCGGAGGCAGCTTGCCCCAGATATACAGTACCACCGGCGGGTCCGAAATATTCCGAAGCCGCTCGGGATAGGCCGCATCCTGAAGGGTGAGAATGGTTATATGATGTTCCTCGCAGAAGGAGAGAACTTTGGAGGCCTTCTCCATGCTTTTGTCCATAAGGCGTTTGGCCTCGCCCGGCATGACGCCATCCACCGAGGAGAGCTTTTCCTCCTCTGCGAAAAAGACCTTCTCCGGCCCGCCCAGCGTCTCCACCATGCGGTATTTCGCCAGGGGACGTACATTGCCGATGCAGCTCAGCCACACCCAATATTTCAGTCTCGCCATCTTATCTCGTCATCTCCCACATGGCCACCGCCGCTGCGACGCCCGCGTTCAGCGATTCCGCACAGGGGCGCATGGGAATAATGGTCTTCCCGGCGCACTTTTCCAGAAGCTCCTCCGTAAGTCCCTGGCCCTCATTTCCGATGGCCACGGCAAGTCCGCTTTTGGGAAGCTGCCGGATATCCATAGCGCCCTCCGCCAGTGCCGCACCATACAGAGGCAGATCGCCCAAAACCTCTCCCAGCCCGGCCACATCGGTTTTCACCACAGCCTGCCGGAAAATGGCGCCCATGGAAGCCCGGACGGTTTTGGGGTTATAGGGATCGGCGCAGGCGCCGCAGAGCACCACTGCATCCATCCCGAAGGCATCCGCCGTCCGCAGGACTGTTCCCACATTGCCCGGATCCTGAACATTTTCCAACACGATGACCCGGTTCAGTGCCGCAGCGGCGGGAATGGGCCGCATTTTGACAGTGAACACGGGGCCGGGGCTGTTCTGCAGCGGCGACACCGCTTTCAAAAGCTCCGGCGTCACCAGACGGCAGTTCAGCCCATCGTATTCCTCCGCCGCCAGAACACAGCCGATCTCCGCACCGGACGACAGCGCCTCCCGAAGGAGCTTGTCCCCGACGCAGATGTATTCCCCCGCCGTCTGACGGGATTTTCCGTCGGACCCGAGGGATATGAAGTATTTGATCAATTCATTTTGACGGGAGCGAATGATCTCCATGGGGACACCTGCCATCCATAAAAATTTTTACCTATTTATAATTAATGCATCATTCCAAAGGAAATGTCAATAGCCGCCCACAGAAAACCGCCCGGGTTCACACCCGGGCGGCTATTATGTACTTAACAGAAAAAACTCAATCGTCGTAGGCCACAGCCTTGTCGAACAGTTCTTCCACCTCGGCGCTGGGCTTGGGAGAGCACAGAGAGGCAATGACCGCAGCGATAAGACCGCAGACAAAACCGGGAAGAATCTCATAGATTCCGGTGGCGGGCAGGACGATCAGCCAGCCGATATCCACCACAGCACCCACAACAATACCGGCCACGGCACCCTGGAAAGTAAAGCGCTTCCAGAACAGACTCAGCATAATGGCAGGACCAAAGGCCGCGCCAAAGACGCCCCAGGCATTCTCAACAAGAGACATGATCGTGCCGGAATTGGGGTTGGAGGCAATGATGACAGAGACGATGGCGATGGCCACGACCACAAAACGGCCGGCCCACTGCATTTCGTTTTCAGAAGCCTTGTTTTTGCGGATAATGGGCTTATACACATCGCTGGCAAAGGCAGAGGCCGCGGACAGAAGCTGACTGTCGGCCGTGCTCATGGAAGCAGCCAGGATGGCGGACAGCAGAATACCGGAGATAACGCCAGGGAAGATGCGGCGGGCCATGGTGATGAACACCAGGGACTCGTTGTGGATCGTCTCATCAAAACCAAGGAACATACGTCCAATGATACCCACCAGAGCAGAGAAGATAACAATGAGAGTGGTCCAGGTGATGCCGATCTTGGCGGATTTCTTCAGAGACTTCTGGCTCTCCAGAGACATGAATCGGATGATGATATGAGGCATGCCGAAATAGCCGAGGCCCCAGGCAAGGCCGGAGACAATGTCCTTCCAGCTGCTGAAGGGATTCCAGTATCCCGGGGTCTCTACCGCGATGGAGGCGACGCTGGCAACAGCGGGATCCAGCATGAAAGCCGCAAAAATGGGGGCGATCAGAAGCGCGCCCAGCATAAGCAGGCCCTGGAAGAAGTCCGTCCAGCAGACAGCATTGAAGCCGCCCAGGAATGTATAACCGATGATAATGAAAGCCGCCAGATACATGGCGAAGGTCTCGTCCATGCCGATGACAGTGCTGAAAAGGGTCCCGCAGGCTTTCATGCTGGAGGCGGAATAGACGGTATAGGCCACCAGGAAGATAACGGCGCAGATGACCTGCAGAGACTTGGACTTGGACAGGAAACGGTTGGTCAGATACTGGGGGATGGTGATGGAGTCATTGGCCACGATGGAGAAGCGGCGAAGACGGGGTGCCTCCACCAGCCAGCTGATGGCATAGCCAATGGCAAGACCCACAGCGATCCACACCTGGCCCACGCCAAGGGCATAAATGGAAGCGGGCAGACCCATGAGCACCCAGGCGCTCATGTCCGAAGCGCCGGCAGACAGGGCAGACACCCAGGCGCCCATCTGGCGGCCGCCCAGGAAATAGCTCTTCTCACCGCCGTCCTTGCTCTTCACAAAGAACCAGACGCCGATACCCAGCATAAACAGCAAATAGACTACAAATACAATGACTTCCGATAGGATCATGACAGAAACTCTCCTCTGCTTGACACTTCTTTATTCGAATAAATTACTAAACAGTATAATAGTTGATTATAGCGTTAAAGGGAAAAAAAGTAAATCCCTTTTTCGGTTTTTTCGAAAAAATCTGAAAAAACCTGCCGCGCGCTGGAAACCCATCGCGCGGCAGAGAGAATAACCCAGATATGTTATTCCAGTGTGTTTTTGGAGGAGAAATGCTCTTTGGTGAGCTGAATGACCACACCGGACAGACTGATCAGCGCGATCAGGTTGGGAATCGCCATGAGGCCGTTGAGCGTGTCGGCAATGTTCCAGACCAGGTTCATCTCCAGCGTAGCACCCACAACGACCATGCAGATGAAGATGATCTGATACACGCGGGTGGCCTTGGTGCCCAGAAGGAACTCGCAGCAGCGGGTGCCGTACAGAGACCAGCTGAGGATGGTGGACAGGGCAAACAGGGAGATGCCGATGGCAACGATCAGGGAGCCGCCCTTATTGCCTATAACGGCACCAAAGGCCGCCGAGATGAGTTCCGTGCCGCCGGAGCCGCCCCAGTCGATGGTAATGCCGCCGCGGGCCACAGAGGTCAGAACCACAAGGGCGGTCATGGAGCAGATAATGATGGTATCCATGAACACTTCAAAAATGCCGAACATACCCTGCTTCACAGGATCTGTCTCAGAAGATGCCGCATGGGCCATGGGCGCAGAACCGAGACCGGCCTCGTTGGAGAAAACGCCGCGGCCGACACCCTTCTGGATGGTCTTCATGATGGTGATGCCGAAAGCGCCGCCCAGCGCAGCACGGGCGGAGAAAGCGCCCTTGAAGATCATGCCGAATGCCTCGCCCAGATAGGCACCGTTGGCAATGATAACAATGAGAGAACCAATGATGTAAATAAGTGCCATTACGGGAACCATCAGCTCCGTAACGCTGCCGATGCGCTTGATGCCGCCCAGAAGGGTAAGCGCAACGATGATGGCCACGACCACGCCGATGACGATGCTGGAAACAGGAACCGTCTGGCCGAACATTTGGATGGTATGAGCCGCGGTATTGCCGCCGAAGGAATCAATGGCACCGTTAATGGAGGAGGCAATGGTGTTGACCTGGGTCATGTTGCCGATGCCAAAAGCCGCCAGCGCACCGAAGATGCAGAACACAACGCCCAGCCACTCCCAGTTTTTGCCGAGACCGTTCTTGATGTAGTACATGGGACCGCCGACCCAGTCGCCCTTGTCATTTCTCTCGCGGTATTTGATGGCGAGCACAACCTCGGCATACTTGGTCACCATGCCGAACAGAGCGGACAGCCACATCCAGAACACAGCGCCGGGACCGCCGGCCACAATGGCGCCGGTGACGCCGGCGATGTTGCCGGTACCGACAGTGGCCGCAAGAGCGGTGCACATAGCCTGGAAGGGAGTCACTTCACCTTTGCCGGCCTTCTCTCTCTTGAGCGCCTTGCCCAGAGTGTTCTTCATGGCATAGCCGAACCTGCTGAACTGGATGAACTCAACGCGGATGCTCAGATACACGCCGGTACCCACCAGCAGCAGAAGCATCCAGGGGCCCCAGGCAAAGCCGTTAACAGCATTTACGATTTCACTGAATGTCATGATTGTGTTCTCCTTCTCTTGATAGTCTTTTTACAGGCCGAAGCCGAACTGTATAAAAACAAAATGAGCCTACCCAAAGGTACGCTCACAAAAGAAACCAGATTCCCCTTCCCCATTTGGGGCCTTCTCATTTCTGTCCTTTTGCCTGAGAGATTTGGCGTTTCCGCCTTGCACCTTCGGCACCCGCTCGAAGCGGGATTCTCCAGAATTCCATCCACCTGCAGTCCTTTTTTCCTGTGAGTATTACTCCGTCGGAGAACCGTTTCCGATTCTTTCCTGCAGGTTTCATATGGCTTACGAGATTGTTATTAATTTATCTTTTATGTAATTTAACAACTTCTTATCCATACTATAAACGAAGAGCTTCAATTATGCAAGACTTTTCTTCGATAAATCACAAAATTTTCAGGGAGGCGCCGCGACGCCTCCCTGTTATCCCGTTGGTTATGGCCCGCCAACCAGCTTTTCCAGCGCATTGACGATATTTTCATATCCCGTGCAGCGGCACAGATGGCCGGATATGGCTTTGCGGATCTCCTCCCGGGTATAAGTCCGCCCCGTACCGATCATTTCCACCGCCGTCATGATGATCCCCGGCGTGCAGAAACCGCACTGGACAGCCGCCTCGTCCACAAAGGCCTGCTGGATGGGATGGAGTTCGCCGGTGGCGGGGCCCTTCAGACCCTCCACCGTGAGAATGCTCTTTCCCTCTGCCCAGACCGCGAGATAGATGCAGCTGTTATAGGTTTCTCCGTCGATGAGCACGCAGCAGGCGCCGCATTCGCCCACCTCGCAACCTTTTTTCACGCTGGTGAGGCTGTAATCGTTGCGGAGCATATCCGTCAGACTTGCCCGCACATCCACATTTCGCTCCGTGGGCACGCCGTTCAGCGTGAAATGCACCGTCTTATACTGCGCCATCACAGGTCACCTCCCCCGCGCTTCACTGCCTCCCGGAAGCTTCGGAGAGCCAGTTCCTTTGCGATGTGATTGCGAAAATCCGCCGTAGCCCGCCAGCTGGTGCGAGGATGGATATCTTCCGCCACCGCCGCGGCGACGGCTCTGGCCGTCTCCTCGCAGACAGGCTTTCCCCTTCCGGCGGCTTCCGCCGCTCCGGCCCGGAGAGGGATCGGCCCCGCCACGCCAAAAGCGACGCGAACATCCTCCACCGTCTTTTTGTCTTCGGAAAGCTTCACATTCACGCTGCAGCCGGTAACGGCGATATCCATGGCGTTTCGCATGGCGTATTTCCAATAGTATCCGGTATACCCCTCATAGCGTTCCTTGCCGATGACGATCTCGGCAAGGATCTCGTCCGCCTGGATATCCACCTGTCCCGGACCCTTGTACCAGATGTTCATGGGCAGATCGCGGGTGTGGCCCGCTCCCCGGAGATTCAGCCCCGCATCCCAGGCCATGAGCGTAGCAGCACTGTCCGCCGAGGTAACGCCGTTGCAGACATTTCCCCCGATGGTGCCGATGTTTCGGACCTGCGGTCCGCCCACCTGATCCACAGCCTCCCCCAAAACGGGGATGCATTTCCGAATGATCGGATCGGCGGCAATGTGGGAAAAGCTGGTCAGCGCACCGATGTGGATATTCCCGTCTTCATCCATGGAGACTCCCCGGAGCTCGTCAATGCCATAGATGCTGATAAGCTCTTTCCCGGCCAGTTTTCCCTCCCGGAGCTTGATGAGCTGGTCGGAACCGCCGGCTATGATAAGGGCCGCGGGATGCTCAAGACGCAGGGCCACCGCTTCCTCCACGGTGTGCGCCTCATACAGCGCTTTGAAATCAAACATCCAAAAGTCCCTCCTCCCGGAATCGTTCAAACAGGTTGTGCGGCGTCAGGGGCAGGCGGTCAATGGAAACGCCCGTGGCCTGCAGAACCGCGTTTCGGATGGCCGGGGCCGGAGATACCGCCGGCGGTTCGCCCAAAGCCTTGGTGCCAAAGGGACTGGTGGGCTCCGGGTTCTCCGCGAACAGCGCGCCCAGTTCGGGGTGATCCATGGCCGTGGGCAGCTTGTAATCCAGAAGATTGTTGTTCAGCGGCCGCCCGGTCTTTTCATCGAATTTCAGTTCCTCGCCCATGGCATAGCCCAGCGACATGCTCATGCCGCCGTGGACCTGAGCCTGGGCCAGCTGGGGATTGATCAGCGTGCCGCAGTCGTGAACATTTACGATGTCCAGCACCTTCACCTTGCACAGGGGAATATCCACTTCCACTTCCGCAAAGGAGCAACCGAAGGAGTACGCATTGGATTTCACCTGGGTGGTATCCTCGGCGGTGATATACCGGGCCCGCTCCATGCTATAGGTCGCTTCTGCGGCAAGGGCCGCCAGTGTCATGAGCGTTTCGTCTCCGGAGACAATGTTCCCCTCCGCGATGTCCAGCGTCTCCGCCGGACGTCCCGTAAGCCAGGAGGCATAATCCAGGATCTTCGCCCGGAACTGCTGCCCCACGTTGGCGATAGCAAAACCCTCCACATAGGTCTGGCGGGAGGCATAGGCACCGGTTCCGTAGCCCACCACGTCCGTATCCTGGCAGGTGACCACATGGACCTTATCCA
The DNA here is from genome assembly GCA_964592685.1 of uncultured Oscillospiraceae bacterium. Taxonomy (GTDB): domain Bacteria; phylum Bacillota; class Clostridia; order Oscillospirales; family Oscillospiraceae; genus CAJOIG01. Next base: position 21,612 of record CAZQFN010000007.1, read on the forward strand.
CCGGGACGCCCACCGTGTGGGCCACCATCTGGGTATAGGCCGTATCCGCTCCCTGGCCGATTTCCGTCTCCGGGCACATATACTGCACAGAACCGTCCTGGTTGAGGGCCATGCGGCAGGTGGTGGCCTCCAGCGAAATGGGCCACACAGCGGTATTGTACCAATAGATCGCCATGCCCACGCCACGGCGCACCGGGCCGTTCTGATTCTGATAAGCCTCGTATTTTTCCTTCCAGCCGATGTATTCCATGGCCTTTTCCATGCACTGACCGTGGCTGTCCGTCCAGTTTACATTGCCGGTAAAGCCGTCGGTATAACCCACCGGCATGCGGTTTCGGTTCCGCAGCTCAATGGGGTTCATGCCCAGCACATGGGCGATATCGTCCACATGGCTCTCCATGGCAAAGGACACCTGCGGCATGCCATAGGCCCGCATGGCCCCGGCCACGGGAGTATTGGTATAAACGGAATATGCGTCAAAGCGGTATGTATCGCAGGGGTACATCTGCACAAAGCCGTTGGTTGCCTTGGCCGCCGTGGAGTGACCGTGGGAGGTATAGGCACCCTGCTGGGAATATTCCTCCATGCTCCGGGCCACAAAGGTCCCATCTTTCCTGAACCAGGTCACCAGATGGAACGCTCCCGCGTGCCGCACCCGGTTGTTCACAAAGGTCTCCTCCCGGGACACATCGATCGTCACGGGGCGGCCGTCTGTCAGCGTGGCAAGCCAGGCGCACAGAGGCTCATACAGGGCGTCCTGCTTATTGCCGAATCCGCCGCCGATATAGGGCTTTATGACCCGGATCTCACCCCAGGGCCGCCCCAGCGCCTGCCCCACACACCGGCGAACGATGTGAGGGATTTGGGTCGAGGACATAACCGTCACTTTCCGCCCCTCCGTCCAGGCGCAGCAGATATGATTCTCGATATGGCAGTGCTGCACGACGGGCACCTGATACCACTTATCCACGCACAGAAGTCCCGGCTCCGAAACCGCTTTCTCCCAGTCCCCCTTGCTGCCGGAGGTATGCTTGAGAATGTTTCCGGGATACTCGGGATGGAGAAGGGGCGCTCCCTCCTTCATCGCCTCCAGCGGATCGAGCACAAAGGGGTATTCCTCATATTCCACCCGGATAAGACGCAGCGCCCGCTTGGCGGCAATCTCGCTTTCTGCCACCACGACGGCAATATCGTCTCCGTAATAGAGAGGCCGATCCGTCAGCAGAAGCCGATCTGCCACATCCTGATGAGACGGGTCCGTGCTCCAGGGGTGTCCCGCCGTAGGGAAATAGAATTTCGGTACGTCAAAGCAGGTCAGGACCTTCACCACACCCGGCTCCCTCTCCGCCGCCGCCGTGTCGATGGACAGGACACGGCCGTTGGCCACCGCAGAATGAAGCACCTTTGCCACCAGGGCATTGCGGTCAATGAGATCCGCTGTATATTTCGCCCGCCCGGCCGCCTTGTCCGGCCCATCCACGCGCTTTACGGAGGTTCCCAAAACGCTCATGCTCATCCCTCCCCTAACAATCTTAACAAAATCAGAACAATTCCTGTCCTGCCACATATTTGCCGATCACATTCCGCGCTGACGCACGGTAGATCATTTTCTGGAACCGGGCGGACATATCCTCTTCCTGCCCGCACCAGGCAGTGTCATCCACCGCAACGGCATCAAAGGCATAACCCGGTTCGAACCGGCCCACCTTTCCGAAATAGGAACCGCCGCCGGCTGTGGCCAGATAAAACACCTCTTCCACCGTGAGATGCTCCAGCTTTTCGCCGCCCATCCGCCACAGAAGCCGGGACACGGAAAGAGCCTCCCGCAGGGTATCTGCCATATCGAGGCTGTGGCCCCCGGAGATATCGGAGCCAAGACCGATATTCAGCCCCATATCCAGATATTTCCGCATGGGGGCAATGCCGCTGCGGACATTGGAGTTGGAGCATGGGCAATGAACGATCCAGGTACCGGTTTCCCGGATAAGAGCGCATTCCTCGTCGGTAAGGTAGATGCAGTGGGCCATGAGAACATCCGGCCCCAGAAACCCGTCTTTCCCGTAGACATGGGTATAGCTTTCACTGTCCGGACAAAGCTCCCGCACCCAGGCGATCTCCTCCGGCTGCTCGTCCAGATGACTCTGGAGGGGCAGATCATATTTCTTCCGCAGTTCCCCCAGTCCCGCCATCAGCTCCGGAGTGCAGCTGGGCACAAACCGGGGCGTCAGGATGGGGCGAATATGTTTGAAGCGACCCGCTGTTTCGGCGATCCAGCGCTCCGTCTCTTCCAGCGAAAGGGCCGCATCCCGCTCCCGGATATAGTCCGGAGCGTGCCGGTCCATATTCACCTTGCCCACATATCCGGAAAGGCCGGCACGGTCCAGAAGTTCCATAAGGAGCTCCGTTGCCTCCCGGTGAACCGTGGCAAAAGCCGCCACGCGCGTGGTAAATCCGCCTCGCAACTCCTCCGCCAGACGGCTATACACATCCCGCGCATAACCGGCATCCCGGAAGCGGGCTTCCTCAGGATAGGTCAGTTCCTGCAGCCAGTCCAGCAGCGTCAGATCCATGCCGAGACCCAGATTCTCATATTGTGAGGCATGGAAGTGGAGGTCGCTGTATCCAGGAAGGATAAGAGCGTCTCCCAGATCCCGCAGAGGCAGAGCTCTGTACGCTTCCGGCAATTCGTCAAACACACCGGCGCACAGCCCGTTTTCGTCACACACGGCATAGGCCGCCGGGCGGATATTCAGTTCTCTCGGGCCCGAGGACCAAAGGAAATTTCCACGCAAAGCAAACCCGCGCTGAGACATGCTCTCCCCTCCATTTGGGCATACGCCCCCATTTATCAATAAAATAACTATATGCATTATATCACATCATTTTTGCGGATACAAATCTTGTATTTGGAAGTGCTTTGCTCTATAATGACAGTATCTGAGACTATATCGACCTGAAAGGAGCTATCGTCATGATCGATCTGTCCATCCGCAAAGAAGGTCTTGCCAATAATATCGCCCGCGCCAAGGAAAACGGCATCATCATCCCCACTTTTGCCCAGATGAAAGACCCCTCCCTCATCCCCCAGAAGGTTCTGGACAAGCTGGCCGTCACCGGTCTTTGGGACATTGATCCCGTGAACCTGTTCCGCATCAACTGGCACAACGAACCCAAGGAATCCGGCGGTCTGTTCGCCGGTCCCAACTTCATAGAATTCCCCCCCGCCCTCACCGGCGTCCCCTGCCGCATCATCGGCATGGTGGGCAAATGGTTCCCCACCGGCTGCCACAAGGTCGGCGCCTCGTTCGGCTGCCTCGTGCCCGAGCTTGTCACCGGCAAGTTCGATTCCGCCTCCCAGAAGGCCGTCTGGCCCTCCACCGGCAACTATTGCCGCGGCGGCGCCTTCAACTCCAAGCTGCTGGGCGTCCATGCCATCGGCATTCTCCCCGCGGAGATGAGCCGCGAGCGCTTTGACTGGCTCCGTTCCATCGGCGCAGAGATCATCGCCACCCCCGGCTGCGAATCCAACGTCAAAGAGATTTTTGACAAAACCCACGAACTGAAGCAGGATCCCACCAACATGATCTTCAACCAGTTCGAGCAGATGGGCAACCATCTCTGGCACTATGAAATCACCGGCTCCGCCATGGCGGAAGCCTTTGAATCCATCCGCCGCCCCGGCGACCGTTTCTCCGGCGTGTGCTATACCACCGGCTCCGCGGGTGCCATCGGCTCTGCCGACAAGCTCAAGGAACTCTATCCCGCCATCAAGGTGGGCGCGGGCGAAGCTCTGCAGTGTCCCACCCTGCTGAACAACGGCTTCGGCGGCCACCGCATCGAGGGCATCGGCGACAAGCACGTCCCCTGGATCCACAACGTAAAGAACACCGACATGGTCATCGCCATCGACGACAATG
>CAZQFN010000008.1:0-25521 GCA_964592685.1 uncultured Oscillospiraceae bacterium
GGCAGACATCCACCATGGTGGAATACATCACACCGGCATAGTTTTCCAGCTTGGGACCGGCCTGCTTCCGAAAGCGGAGACGGCCCTCCCGCTCCCGGGGAACCTCCGACAGCACGAGCCCCCGGGCGGATTTCTCCCGCACCAGATCGGCGCAAAGCTCCATTCGCCGTACAAACAGTTCGTTTATAGCCTTATCCGTATCCTCGATCTGGCCATAGATCGTTTCCAACTCCATGGTGTATCTCCCTTCCATCCAAACAAAAAGGCTGTGCAGCGATTTCACTGCACAGCCTGAATTTTTTCAAATCCTGTTTTCGCAGCCGAAATCGCTTTTACTCCTGACTAAAAAAGTAAAAGAAGTTAAATTCAGCAGCAAAAGAAAAACGCATGAAAACTACTCCCGTTTTACTGGTTTAAACCATCATAAACCCATACGCTCTTTTTGTCAACGCAAATTATTTTGACTGGGCAAAGATCCAGTCTCGGATGGCTTCGATGTCATAGGCAAACTTCCAAGTGCCCATGTGATTTCCCTCCGCGAAAACGGTGTAATGGATATTTCCCTCCTGGGCCGCCATGGTCTCCACCAGAGCATCCAGTTCTTCCGCCGAGGCGGCGCTGTCCCACATCTCTTCGTTCTTTATAACGGAAACGCCCATACCTTCCCAGACCTCCACAGAGGCGTTCATGCCGGGATAGGCTTTGAAGTCGCCCTCGCAGACAGTGATCCACAGCTTATCGTCCGCCATGGCCGCCATTTCCTCGGCATCCCACTGGCAGGCGACCAGATACTGGGCCGTATAGAATTCGGGATATTTATCGCTGATGGCAATGGTCATCATGCCGCCCTGGGACTGCCCGGTGCCGTAAATACGATTTTCATCCACGCTGTAGGCCTCAATGATGTAGTCAAAAAGGTTCTTCATCATCGTCAGCCCGTCGTTCCACACATGGTCGTCCGTGGTGAGCATACCGGCTTCGTTCACAAGATCCTCTGTGTACTGCGGCACCAAAACAATGCAGGGATGCTTCGCCTGTTCCCCGGCTGTCGCCCAAACAGCGGCGCCTTCCTCGTTCAGAGGATCGGTGACATCATTGCTGTTGACGCTGGAATCGGCCACAAAGATCATCAGAGGATACTCTTCCTCTTCGGTATAGCCCTCCGGCAGATACAGATTATAAGGAACCGTCAGTCCGGTCTGCTCATCGGTAAACTCATACTGCTCAAAAAGCGCCGTTGCTTCCGGATAAGAAGACTCGGAGGTTCCTCCCATGCCGCCCATATCGCCGCTGGGACCGTCGTCATCGTCGTCATCATCCGGCCCCATGCCGTCGCCCCGGATCCCGTCGCCCCGGATGTCATCGGAAGACTCTTCGCCCTCTGCCGTCTGGCTCTCCTCCATCTCAGGCTCCTCAGAGGCCGGCTGCACCTGCACCGGAACCGGAACTGTCACGGTATTGGCCGCGCCGCCCGGCTGCACGGTCGTTTCGGCGGTGATCGCCGCTTCCGCGCTCTCCTGCTCAGCTCCGCAGGCACACAGGCACAGCACCAGCAAAATGCCAAACACGGCTATCATCATTTTTCTCATTTTCAATATCCTCCATAAACAAACATTGCCTGCCCGGCTCGTTTGAACAGGGCAGGCAATGTTCAGTTTATCACAGGCTACTTAAAGATTACCTTAAGCGATTCTCAGCGAATGTCCTTGATGCAACCGCGGGGGCAGATATCGGAGCAGTGGCCGCAGTTGACGCACTTGCTCTGGTCGATGACCGCCAGGAAGTTCTCCACCTTGATGGCATCGGAGGGGCATTCCTTCACGCATTTCATGCAGCCGATGCAGCCGAAGTCGCAGTATTTGCTGACCACAGCGCCCTTATCGGTGGAGTTGCAGGCCACCACGTCGGTAGCGGTGGAGGGGACCTTGGTGATAAGGTTCTTGGGGCAGGCCTCGGCACACTTCATGCAGCCGACGCACTTGTCCCAATCCACCTGGGCGATGCCGTCCACAATGTGCATGGCATCAAAGGGGCAGGCCGCCACGCAGTCGCCGAAGCCCATGCAGCCGGCCGTGCAGACATTGGCGCCGCTGCCGCCGCCCAGACGGGTAGCTGCCAGGCAGGAGTTCAGGCCCTGATAATCAAACTTTTCCTTGGTATGGCCGCAGATGCCGGAACAGCGAACGAAAGCAACATACTTTTCGCCGCCCGCGGCGGAAACGCCCATAACGGCACCGATGGCCTCCGCAGTGGCAGCACCGCCGGGAACGCAGGCGTTCACGGGAGCTTCGCCGCGGGCCACCGCGGCGGCATAGCCGTCGCAGCCGGGATAGCCGCAGGCGCCGCAGTTGGCGCCGGCCACCAGTTCACGAATGGCCGCTTCTTTCGGATCGGTCTCAACGGCGAATACCTTGCCGGCAATGGCAAGCAGAATGCCAAACAGCAGGCCCAGGGCGCCCAGAATAACAATTGCCCAAATAATCGTCATGTTTCCGCCCTCCTTACAGGATCTTCATGCCGGAGAAGCCCATGAACGCCAGTGCGAACAGAGCCGCGGACACAAGACCAATGGCAAATCCCTCAAAAGCCTTGGGATAATCGGCGAACTCCAGACGCTCGCGGACACTGGCAAACAGAATGATGGCCAGGGCGAAGCCGATGCCGCCGGTCAGACCGTAGACGGTGCTCTCCAGGAAGTTGTAGTTGTTCTGGGTGTTCAGCAGAACGACGCCCAGCACAGCGCAGTTGGTGGTGATGAGGGGCAGGAAGATACCCATGGCGGAATACAGGGAGGGGATCATCTTCTTGAGGAACATCTCCACGAACTGAACCAGGACCGCGATGACCAGGATGTAGGCCACGGTTTGCATAAACGCAAGATTCAGAGGAATCAACAGATAGGTGTTGATGACCCAGCAGATGGCGGAGGCCATGGTCATGACGAAGATGACGGCCACGCTCATGCCGGTGGCGGTGCTCATTTTGTTGGAGCATCCGAGGAAGGGGCAGATGCCCAGGAACTGGGAGAAGATAAAGTTATTTACCAGAATGGCTCCCAGAGAAATGGAGACAAGAGAAGCAAGCATTATTCTTTATCCTCCTTTTCTTTCGCGGCCTTCTTTTCGGCGCTCTTATTGAGAATATGCTGCATAAGAGCCAGGAGAAGACCCAGGGTGAGGAAGCCGCCGAAGGGCAGAGTGAGCGCGCTTGCGCCGAACTCTTCCGGGAAGATCCGGATGCCGGCGCCGGTGCCGTCCAGAGTGAGGAAGGAGGTGGCGCCGTTGAGCAGACCGCCGCCGATGGTGCCGGCACCCAGCAGTTCGCGGAACAGGCACATCAGAACCAGAACGCAGGTATAGCCCAGACCCTGGAAAATACCGTCCTTCAGGGAATCCATGACCGTGTTCTTGGAGCTGAACGCCTCGGCACGGCCGATGATAATGCAGTTAACGACGATCAGGGGGATAAACACGCCCAGAGCGTCCGACAAGGCGGGGATAAATGCCTGCAGCAACAGATCCACGATGGTAACAAAGCCGGCAATAACCACCACGAAGATGGCCAGACGGACCTGCTCGGGGATGAACTTGCGGATGGCGGAGACCACCACGTTGCAGCAGGTGAGGATGATCAGCACGGAGAGGCCCATGCCGATGCCGTTGAACAGAGAGGTGGTGATCGCCATGGTGGCGCAGAGACCGATCTGCTGCACCAGCACGGGGTTGTTGGTGATCAGACCCTCTTTAAGCTGTTGTTTTGTATTCATGTCTGTACCTCCTTAACCGGCGGAAGCCGTGGCAGGCTCCGCGCTGGTGGTCTGGGCCGCAGGAGCGGCGGCAGGTTCGGTGTTGGCAGTCTGCGCTGCGGGCGCGGGCTGCACCTCAGCGGCGATGGTGGCGGTGCCGCCGGACAGCGCGCGGCAGGCAGTCAAAGCATCGGTAACGCCCTGGCAGATCGCCTTGGATGTGATGGTGGCGCCGGCAATGGCATCAATGTCGCCGCCGGACTTGGTCACGGCAACGGTGCCGGACTTGCCAACAAACTGGGCGCGGAAGGCGTCACCCTTGTCGCTGGACTGGGCGGCCACAGCGCCGAGACCGGCAGTCTCGCTGTGTTCCGTGATGGAAATACCGGTGCAGACATAGGCGCTGTTCACGCCCACCATCATGGTGATGGTGCCCTGAGAACCGGTCTCCGTCACCTGAACGACCCAGCCGTTGTTGTCCGCCTGATAGATGGCGTCAATGCAGGCAAGGCCGCTCACGTCCGCCACGGCGGTATAACTGCCCGCGGGGAGCACCGCCTGCATGGCGGTGTTCATCTTTTCTGCTGCCAGCTTCTCGATGCGCCCGGAAGTTCCCAGACTGATGCAGCCCAGGATAAGCGCCACCGCGGCCGCTATGGCCAGAAGTACCAAAGCAGGCTTGCAGAAGGACATTGCTTTTTTCATTTGTCAGCTGCCTCCTTCTTGCCCTTCAGCTTGGCAAGGAGCTTTTTGCAACAGCACTTGCTCTCCACACCGAAGCGGCGGGGAGCGGTATTCTTATCGATCATCCAAACCATGACGTTCATGATGAGGATCGCAAAGCTGACGCCCTCGGGATAGCCGCCGAAATAGCGAATGAGAACGGTCAGCAGGCCGCAGCCCACGCCATAGATGATCTGGCCCTTGGGGGTCACGGGGCTGGTGCAGTAGTCAGTGGCCATGAAAATGGCGCCCAGCAGCAGACCGCCGGAGAAGAGGTTCTGAAGCATCCAGGCAAAATGGGCGTTGCCCCGGGAGAAAATCAGAGTGACCACCGCCACGGTGCCGATAAAGCTCAGGGGAATGCGCAGACTGATGACCTTGCGGACCACCAGATAAGCGCCGCCCAGAAGCAGAGCCAGAGCGCTCACTTCACCCAGGCTGCCGCCCACGTTGCCGATGAACATGGCGCCGATGGAATCGGAGGCCAGAACGCCGTTATGAAGAGAGGCGAGAGGTGTCGCATAGGTGGCAGCGTCCACATTCTGGAAGTTGGTGGGCGTCCAGCTGGTCATGATCAGCGCATAGGAAACCAGCAGGAAAGCACGGCCGGTCAGGGCGGGGTTCCAGATGTTCTTGCCGAGGCCGCCGAAGAGCTGCTTCACCAGAACGACGGAGAAGAAAGCGCCGATGACCACCACCCACCAGGGCGTGCTGACGGGAAGACAGAAAGCCAGAAGCATACCGGTGACCACGGCGGAGAGATCTCCGATGGTGCAGTGCTTCTTCATAAGCTTGCGGTAGAGATATTCAAACGCAACGCAGCTGACCACGGAGATCGCGGTCACCAGCAGAGCCTTGAAGCCAAAGAAGATAACGGAGGCAATCAGGGCCGGAGCAAGGGCAATGATCACGTCCAGCATGATGGCCCGGGTATCCCGGGGCGTGCGGATATGGGGGGAGGAAGATACGATCAGGTTCTTGGTCTCGTTCATCTTACTTTTCCTCCTTCTTTTCCGCTTCCGCCTTGGCCTTTTCCGCCTCTTCCTTGGCCTTCAGGGCGGCATTGTAGGCCATGATCTTGGCCTTGCCGGTCTTGAAAGCGTGGGTCAGGTGCAGACGGCCGGGGCAGATATAGGTGCAGGCGCCGCATTCCACGCAGTCGGTGAGGTTGAGCTTCTGCATCATTTCGATATCGCCCTTCTCCTCATACATATAGAGATAGATGGGCTGAAGATTCATGGGGCAGGCCTGGATGCACTGGCCGCAACGGATGCAGGTGGGATTCTCCACCGACTTATCCTCATCGCCGGCGAACGCCAGCAGAGACGCGGTACCCTTGCCGCAGGGGACATTCAGGTCATACTGCGCAAGACCCATCATGGGGCCGCCCATGATGATCTTCCAGGGCTCCTTGGCAAAACCGCCGGTCTGCTCAAAGACCCACTGCATGGAGGTGCCAACGCGGACACGGACGTTCTTGGGCTGGGCAATAGCGGAGCCGGACACGGTGACCACGCGCTCGATGGCAGGCAGGCCCTCATAGCAGGCGCGGTAAACGCTGTAGGAGGTGAATGTGTTGAACACGGCGCAGCCCACCTGGGCAGGCAGACCGCCGGGAGGCACCTCGCGACCGGTAATGGTCTTGATGAGGGTCTTTTCAGCACCCTGGGGGTACTGGCACTTCAGGGGAACGATCTCGATCCCCATTTCCTTGGCACCCTTGAAGTTCAGCAGGTCAATGGCGAACTTCTTGTTGATCTCGATGCCGAAATAGGCATGATCCACCTTGCAGGCCTTCATGATCAGCTGGATGCCCTTGAGGAGCTCGTCGGGATGCTCCAGCATGGTGCGATGGTCGCTGGTTATGTAGGGCTCGCATTCGGCGCCGTTGATGATCACGGTGTCCACCTTGCCCCAGCCGCTGGTGATCTTGAAGGCAGTGGGGAACGTGGCGCCGCCCATGCCGACGATGCCGGCCCGGCGGATGATGTCCGCGATCTTTTCAGGATCCTCCAGTTCCTCCTCAGAGGCGGGGATCACGGTTTCAGCGGGGGTATCCTTGAAATCGTTTTCAATGATGACCGCCATGACCTGGTTGCCCAGATTGTTCAGTCTCTGTTCAATGGCAATGACCTTGCCGGAGACGGATGCATGGACCGGAGCAGACACGGGGGCTTTCGCCTCGCCGATCATCTGGCCCATTTTGACCTCGTCGCCCACAGACACCAGGGGGGTGCAGGGAGCGCCGATGTGCTGAGACATGGGGATGACCACCTGCGCGGGCTGGGGGATGGTGGAAATCGCCGTTTCGTTGGCGGGCGCCTTCATATCCTTGGGATGGACGCCATTGCCATGGGATTTAAAGAGCATGAGCATCACCTCTGCTTAGATTTTTATACTAGATTATAGTATCACATTCCCGCTCGCCTTGTCTACCAGTCAACTTGCCAAAAACCGTCAATATTCCCCCGTTTGTATAAGTTTATTTTTTGACGAATAAATTTTGCTTATCTATCCGCTCAAAGCACATTCCACATTCTGTTTTATTTGCCTTTCCCGCAAACAGCCTGTATAATGTTCATGAAATCACAATCCCGGGAGGAATGCCCTCTATGTTTACCGAATACCCCCGCCCCCAGATGGAACGCGCCCAGTGGCAGGATCTGTGCGGCCCATGGGATTATGCCATCACCCGGAGCGACACCCGCCCCACCCAATGGGACGGTGTCATCCTGGTCCCCTTCTCCCCGGAAGCCCCCGCCTCCGGCGTAAACCGCACCGTGCAACCCGGGGATCGCCTCTGGTATCGCCGGAAAGTCACGTTTCCCTCCCAGGGTGACAGGGTCCTGCTCCACATCGACGCCGCAGACCAGGAAGCAGCGGTCTGGTGCAACAACGTTTTCGTGGGCTCACACCGGGGCGGCTATACCCCCTTTACCCTGGATCTGACCGACGCACTGGACGGCGAGCAGGAGGCGGAGCTGATAGTCTGCGTGCGGGATGACACAGAACTCTCTCCCCTGGCCCGGGGCAAGCAGTCCCGCACCCCCGGCGGCATCTGGTATACCCCCCAGAGCGGCATCTGGCAGCCCGTATGGGCCGAGACAGTCCCCGATGAATATATCTCCCATCTTCGCATCACACCCCGCTTTGACGAGGCAATGGTGGAGATCGAGCTTTTCCCCGGCGGCACCATCCATTTCCAGGGCCGGGACTATCCCTCCCCCGCCCGCATCCCGGTGCCCGGGTTCATCCCTTGGAGCCCGGAAGAGCCCCATCTCTATGAATTCACCGCCACCCTGGGCAGGGATATGATAAAAAGCTATTTTGCCATGCGGAAATTCTCCGTAGAAAACGCCCGCCTCTGCCTGAACGGCAAGCCCTATTTCCACAACGGCGTTCTGGACCAGGGCTATAACCCCGTGGGGCTTTACACCTATCCCTCCGACGAGGCCATGATCTGGGACATCCAAACCGCCAAGAGCATGGGCTTCAACACCATCCGCAAGCATATGAAAACCGAGCCCCTCCGCTGGTATTACCACTGCGACCGGCTGGGGATGCTGGTCTGGCAGGATATGCCCAGCGGCGGCGGCTCCTATACGCCGCTGGTGATAAACGTTCCTCTGGTCACCCGGTATCACATGAAGGATGACAGGTACAAACTCTTCGGGCGTCTGGACGAGATCGGCAAGGAGGACTACTATGCCGAGCTTGGAGAAATGGTCCAGACCCTGTACAACTGTCCCTGCATCGCCCTGTGGTGCCCTTTCAACGAGGGTTGGGGCCAGTTTGACGCCGCGGCCGCGGCCGCCTTTGTGGAAAGTCTGGACGACACCCGCACCATCGACCACGCCAGCGGCTGGCACGATCAGAAGATCGGCGAGACAAAGAGCATCCATGTCTATTTCATGAAATATCGCCACCGCCCGGACCGAAAGGGCCGCGCCGTACTTCTGTCGGAATTCGGAGGATACAACCTTCTGGTGGAGGGCCACGCCTGGGGCGAGAAAAACTTCGGATACAGCCGCTGCAAAAGCACCCAGGATCTGGCGGACAAACTCTGCCGCCTGTATGCCCGGCAGATCCGTCCCGCCCGCCGGGCCGGTCTGTCCGCCGCCATTTACACCCAGCTCACCGATGTGGAGACCGAGCTCAACGGTCTCATCACTTATGACCGGCAGGCCATAAAACTCCCCCCAGAGGATATCCGGAAATTTATTCAATAACGAAAAACGTCCCCGGCTCTTCCGAGCCGGGGACACTGTATTTTTCTCCGGTTTATTCCGCCGCTTCCCGCTCCTGCCGGGCGATCTTCTGCCGCCAGCAGCGGTGGCACATGGCCGTATATCGGTCGTTTCCGCCCAGGAGCACCTGCTCGCCGGCGGTGACCACATTCCCTTCCCCGTCCAGCCGGGCATTCACCACTGCCTTGCGGCCGCAGGCACAGATGGTCTTGATCTCCGAGATGGAATCCGCCACCTCCATCAGACGCCGGGCCCCGGGGAAGAGCCGGGTCTGAAAATCCGTCCGCAGACCAAAGCACATCACCGGCACATCCGCCGTGTCCACGATCATACGCAGCTCATCGATCTGCTCCGGGGTGAAAAACTGGGCTTCATCGGCGATGATGACATCGCACCAGCCCGCGGCCTGATACCGCTCGCCGATGCTGTCCTTCGGGCCGATGACCTCGCCCCTGGCCTCCAGACCGATGCGGGACCGGATGATCTCCGCCCCATCCCGGGTGTCGGTCGCGGGCTTTATGAGCCAACAGCGCATGCCCTTCTCCTCATAATTGAACCGGGTCGTAAGGACCTGAGCCGTTTTGGAGGATCCCATCGCTCCATATTTAAAATAGAGTTTAGCCATCTATCGTTCCTTTCAGATGGACCTGGATGCTGTCCATCAGCATATTCAAGGCCACCGCATTGCGACCGCCTTCGGGGATGATGATATCCGCCCGGCGGCGGGAGGGCTCCACATATTTTTCGTGCATGGGCTTGACGGTGGTAAGATACTGGTTCACCACAGACTCCAGACTCCGCCCCCGGTCCCGGACATCCCGGACAACCCGGCGCAGAATGCGCACATCGGCGTCCGTGTCCACAAATACCTTGATATCCAGCTGCCGGCAAAGTTCCTCATTTTCCAGAATAAGGATGCCCTCCACCAGAATGATGGGCGCCGGATAGACCGTCACTGTGCGGACCGCGCGATTGTAAACGGTGTAGTCATAGGTGGGGGAACAGACGGCTTCGCCCCGGCGGAGCGTCTCCAGATGGCGGATCATAAGCTCCGTGTCAAAGGCATCCGGACTGTCATAATTGAGCCGCACCCGCTCCTCATAGGTCAGCTCGTCGCGCTGCTTATAGTAATTATCGTGATACAACGTGCTGACTCTGTGGCCAAACCGGCGCTGGATGCTGCGGGTGATGGTTGTCTTTCCGCTGCCGGTACCCCCGGCGATGCCTATGGTCAATGTTTTCCTTTCCATCCCGGACCTCCCCGCTTCGGAGTGTTTTGTTCAGTATAACATAAACCGCTGTACACCCGCAAGCAGCGGGCATTTTGCCATGGACGCAGGCAAAAATCCTCTGCCGCTGAACACATGGCAGAGGATTTTTCATTTCATTAATTCTGCTTGAATTCCCGGAGGATAAGGCCGGGGTTCTTTTCTTCCGCCCAGCGGATGGACCACTGGCCGCCGAAGACCAGAAGATTGTTCCCCTTGAAATCCTGGAGCCAGCGGGAGTCGCTGCCCAGATTCAGGCGGGACAGATCCATGTCCTCGTTGTCGATCCAGCGGACAAACTGATAGGGCAGAGCGCGGCGGCGCACATCCACGCCGTATTCATTCTTCAGCCGATGTTCCAGAACCTCCAGCTGCAGAATACCCACAACGCCTACGATGACCTCCTCAAGGCCGCTGTTGGGCGCATGGAAGATCTGGATGGCGCCCTCCTGGGCGATCTCCATCATGCCCTTTTCAAACTGCTTGCGCTTCATGGTGTCGATGCGCTCCACGGCGGCAAAAATTTCCGGGGCAAAGGTGGGGATGCCCTCATAGGTGACCTTATGGTCCTTGGTGCAGACCGTGTCGCCGATGGCAAAGATGCCGGGGTCGAAAATGCCGATGATATCGCCGGCATAGGCCTCGTCGATGATCTGGCGGGACTCGGCCATCATCTGCTGGGGCTGGGCCAGACGCAGGCTCTTGCCGCCCTGCACGTGGAAATATTCCGTGTCGCGCTGGAATTTTCCGGAGCAGATGCGCATGAAGGCGATGCGGTCCCGGTGGGCCTTGTTCATATTGGCCTGGATCTTGAACACAAACGCGGAGAAATTCTCCTCAAAGGGGTCCACCACGCCCTCCGTCGCCGTGCGGGGCAGGGGGGGCATGGTCAGCTCCAGAAAGCTCTTCAGGAAGGGCTCCACGCCGAAGTTCGTCAGCGCCGAACCAAAGAACACCGGGCTCAGTTCGCCCTTCTGGACCTTCTCCAGATCGAATTCATAGCCCGCGCCATCCAGAAGTTCGATGTCGTTCACCAGATCCTCCCGCAGGCGGTGACCCACCAGTTCGTCCAGCTTGTCCGTCTCCTCCATGGTACACTCCACCGCTTCGATGCGGCTGGTGCCCCGGTGGAGTTCGCCGAAGGTGAGGATCTTCTTCTCCTGGCGGTCATAAACGCCCTTGAATTCCTTGCCGCTGCCGATGGGCCAGTTCATGGGATAGGTGCCGATGCCGAATTCCGTCTCCAGCTGCTCAATGAGATCATAGGGACTGCGGGCATCGCGGTCCAGCTTGTTGATGAAGGTGAAGATGGGAATATGGCGCATGGCGCAGACCTTGAAGAGCTTCCGGGTCTGGGGCTCGATGCCCTTGGCCGCGTCGATGACCATAACGGCGCTGTCCGCCGCCATGAGCGTGCGGTAGGTGTCCTCGGAGAAGTCCTGGTGTCCGGGGGTGTCCAGGATGTTGATGCAATAGTCGTTATACTCAAACTGCATCACGGAGGAAGTGATGGAAATGCCGCGCTGCTTTTCCAGTTCCATCCAGTCGGAAACGGCGTGACGCGCCGAGGCCTTGCCCTTTACGGCGCCGGCCAGCTGGATGGCGCCTCCGTAAAGGAGGAGTTTTTCGGTAAGCGTGGTCTTACCGGCATCCGGGTGGGAAATGATGGCAAATGTCCGTCTCCGCCGGATCTCTTGTTTCATATCGGCCATTGTTGTACCTGCCTGTATATACTGATATAATAATTATACGCAAAATGAAATTTTACCATGGCTTGGAAGAAAAATCAACATTTCCTCCTGACAGGATGGCGAATGACCGTTTTCCACTTCTCCGGCGCCACCTTCCGGGCGTCGGACAGATAGATCTCGTGGTGAAGTCTCGTCTCCGAAAAATCGTTTTCGTATCCCTGCTCTTCCAGATATGCGTCCATAAGCGCCACGGATGCCGGCTCCTCGTCATAGGGCCCCAGATGCATCATCTGCACGCAAAGGCCTTCCTCCACCGGGAGAAACTCCGCCGCGGAACAGTCGAGCTTTTTCTTTCGGCCCGCCTCTGCCACCGCCCAATCAAAATCTTCCTTGGTGATGAAATCAGGCAAACGTATTACCGATATCCATTTGAACGCAGCTTTGTTTCCATACTCAACGCCCTCTATGCCATCCTGCCACCAGAATCCCTCCAGAGGCGGAACCACATATTCAAAGAATCCCTCGATCTTATGCTCGCCTTTATAGCTCATCTTCAGCGTATAGGCAAGTGCATAGAGGATGCCGATAGCTTCCTTATACATGCCGCCTTCCTCGTTGGGATCTCCCTGCCCACGAACGGCGATGTAATTCATGGGCGGGATCGTCACGATCTCCGGCCGGTTCTTCGGCATATAGAATTCTTTGTATTCTTTCTTAAAATCAAACGCCATGGGGAACCCCTCTTTTCTAACAATTCAGAAATTTTGTATCTTTTTCCCTTTTTATGACTCTTATGACCAGAGGAGGTGATGGGCCACGAAGGATTTTGAAAACATATGCCGGGACTACTCCCCGGTGGTCTATCGCTTTCTGCTGGGTCTGTGCGGCGACCCCGATCTCGCGGAAGAGCTGACAGCGGAGACTTTTTATCGGGCCTTTCTCCACATCGGCCGCTTCCGGGGCGACTGCAAACCGGAGACCTGGCTCTGCCAGATCGCCAAAAACACCCTGCGAAAAGAGCTGCGCCGCCGGAAACGGAACGTCTCTCTGGAAACCGCTGCCCCCATGGCAGACACCCGGGACCCTCTCGCCGCTCTGCTGGACCGGGATCAGGCCCGCACCCTCCGGGAAAAGGCTCTGAATCTCCCGGAGCCCTATCGGGAGGTCTTTCTTCTGCGGGCAGAGGGTGGCCTGAGATTCCGCCAGATCGCCGATGTATACGGCAAGACCGAATCCTGGGCCAAGGTCACATTCTACCGGGCCAAGGACAAGCTGATAAAGGAAATGGAGGACGAGCCATGAAGATACCCTGCTCCATGGCGGAGGATTTGCTGCCCCTGTATGTGGAGGACAGCTGCTCCGCCGACAGCCGCAAGGCGTTGGAAGAACACATAAAGGACTGCCCCAACTGCCGGGATACCTATGCCCGCATGACCGCGCCGGAAATCCCGGCAGAGGAAGCTGCCCCCCTGGTGGACTGCGGCAAAAAGCTCAAAAAGCGGCGCATCCGCAGGGTGCTGATCGCCATTCCCTTGGGGCTTTTGGCAGCCTTTGTGCTGGTGGTACTGACTCTGACTTTTTGGTCCGTTCATCTGGAACTCAATCCCATTGTTTATGAGAAAGAGGCAGGAACCTGGAATCTTACCGCAGGAGAGCTTACAACCACCATCGGCGAAGTGGACGAATATGTGTTCTATACAAACTACGAACAGATCCAGGTCTTTTCCGAGACAGAGGAGATCACCGTTATGCTTTGGAACACAGAATACCCGGACGATTATATTCTCATCAGCAATGGCGATGAAGACCCTCGCTGCCACATCTTCGGAGGCCTCACATCCGCCTTCCGATATCGCGTCACCTGCGACGGCCCGGAGGATGCCGTTATCACCGTCAGCGAGGGCCGACGCGCCCATTTCTTGCAAAACCTGGCTGCCGTTCTCGTGGCATTGCTTTTCCGTTAAACAAGCCCCAGGCTCCGCAGAAGCCAGATCCAGAAGGTGATGGTGAAGGCGCTGAAAAGCGTCGTAAGCATGACCACCGAAGAGGTCAGAACCCCCTCGTGGCCCATGTTCCGGGCCATCACATAGGCGCTGACCGTGGTGGCGGAGGTGAGCATAATGAGGATGGCCACAAGCTCCTCGTTCCGGAAGCCCATCCACACCGCCAGCGGCAAAAACAGCGCCGCGAAACCAACAAGCTTGATGCCCGCCGCCACCGCGGCGGGTTTCGCCTTCCCAAAGGCCTTTTTGATATCGAAGGACGCGCCCATGGCCATAAGACCCAGGGGGCTTGCGATGCTGCCGATGCCGGTGACCGTTTTTTCCATAATGACCGGCATGGGGATTCTCAGCGCCGACCAGAGAAGGCCCGCCAGGATGCCCAGAATGATGGGGTTTGTGACAATACCTCTGGCCGTATCCTTCAGAAGCGCCTTATCCAGGTGATTATGCCCCGGACGGAAGAAGGACAGGACCACCACCGCCATGATGTTATACAGCGGTACCGCGCCGATGATCATCAGCGGGGCCATGCCCGCGCTTCCATAGATGTTCGTGATAAAAGCGATGCCCAGAAGGGCGGCACTGCTGCGGTAAGCGGCCTGGATGAATTCGCCCCGGATGGACTTGTCCTTCCACAGGCAGGACACCCCCGCCGCGATGGCGATGCTGGCCACCGTGACAAAGAAACAGAACAGCACGAATTTCGTGTTCCAGGCCTGGGAAAAATCCACCGTGGCAAGATCCGCAAACACCAGAAAGGGCATGGGGATCTGAAAGACGAATTTATTGACCTTGGCCGCGAATTCCTCGCCGAAAAGACCCACCTTGCGCAGCACCAGGCCGATGACCATCATGAGAAACACCGGCACCGTGGCATTCAGGCTGAAAATAAGATTTTCCATGCCGTCCTCCTTATTCCGCCGGAACCACGCCGTGGCCGGAGAGGGCCACAGTCCGGGCTTTGCGCAGGAAGGAGCGCTTCGGCGCACAGACGGGCAGCATGGTATGCAGCTCCATTTTGGGATGACTGGCCGCAAGGACCGGCTGACCGTCCCGATCGGTCATATCCCCCACAACAAACGTTATCGGAAGCTGTCCCGGCATGAGAAGTTCCAGTTCATCCCCGGGGAAGAAACGGTTCCGCTGGGAAAGGACGGCCGCCCCGCTCTCCTCGCAGCTTTCCACCACCGCCGCCACATCGCTCTCGGAGAAATAGCAGGCGTCCGGGGCGTACTGTCCCGGCTGACCATAGTAAAACCCGGTGGAATAGGGCCGGTGGCTGACCTTATAGACCTCCCGGCTCCAGACCGGATCCAGAGGCCGGCCCGCCATGGCGGCATCCGCCGCATGGCGGTAAGCGTTCGTCACCGCGGCGGCATAATAGGAGGACTTGGTCCGTCCCTCGATTTTGAGACTGGTCACGCCGGCCGCCAGAAGCTCCGGCACATGGTCGATCATGCACATATCCCGGGAGTTGAGAATATAGGTTCCTCCGGTATCCTCGGTGATCTCGAAAAGCTCGCCGGGGCGTTTTTCTTCCATGAGGTGATATTTCCAGCGACAGGGCTGGGCGCACTGGCCCCGGTTGGCATCCCGCCCGGTGAGATAATTGGACAGCGTGCACCGCCCGGAGAAAGACACGCACATGGCCCCGTGGCAGAAGGCTTCGATCTCCAGATCGTCGGGGATATTTTCCCGCATCCGGGCAATGTCCTCCATGGTCATCTCCCGGGCCAGGACCACACGGCCGGCGCCCAGATCATAGAACGCCTTCGCCGTGTCGCTGTTCATAACGCCGGCCTGGGTGCTCACATGGATGGCCGCATGGGGGGCATATTTCCGGCAGGCGTTCAGAACGCCCAGATCCGCCGCGATCACGGCATCCACGCCGGCAGCCTCCAGAATTTCAAGATACGCCGGCAAAAGCGCCATCTCCCGGTCATTGGGGATGGTGTTGCAGGTCACATAGGCCCGCACGCCGTGGGCATGGGCATAGGCGATGGCCTCCCCGATGGCCTCGGGAGCAAAATTCCCCGCCGCGGCCCGCATGCCGTAGGCCGAGCCGGCCATATACACCGCGTCCGCGCCATAAGCCACGGCCATCTGCAGTTTTTCCATATCCCCCGCCGGGGCGAGGACTTCCAACGTTTTTTTCATGGTTTGCGCTCTTTCTGTCTGATTTTTTCTCCATTATAACACAAACTTCCGGCTGTTGCTCTGCCGGCAAAAATTTTCCCGGTCTTTACCTTTCCTTAACACAGGGATGATATAGTAAAAAAGGGGAGCGCCCCGCGGCGCTCCCCCTGTGGGATTCAATTTCAGTATCCGTAGCCGAAGAACTGACGGAAGAACTCCTCCATATTTCCGGAGTTCGGCGTGCCCTCGTAGTAATAATACTGTCCCTGACCGGGCTCCTGAGAATTCTCCTGAGTCTTTTCTTCCTCGTCCTCTTCGGGCAGTTTCTCATCGAAGACAACGGAAAGCTCCAGCGTCTCGCCGCTGCGCCAGACGGTAAAGACCGCCTCGTCCCCGGCGTGATAGCTCTTCACGATGGAGGTCAGCCCGCTGGAGTCCGTAACCTCCTTGCCGTCCACAGCGGTGACGATATCGCCCACCTGGATGCCCGCGTTCTCCGCGGCGCTTCCTTCCTCCACGGTGTTGACATAGGCGCCCTTCACCATGTTGTAATACTGGGCTATCTGCTGCGTCACCGTGGCCACCTGAACGCCCAGACTGGCCTTATCGGTCACATAACCATACTCCAGGATCTGGTTTGCGATGTGGACCGCATCGGAGATGGGGATGGCAAAACCAAGACCCTCCACACCGGTGGAAGAATACTTTGCCGTGACGATGCCGATGACCTGACCCTGGGAGTTATACACCGGGCCGCCGGAGTTTCCTTCGTTCACGGCGGCGTCGATCTGAAACATATTCACAGCCACATCCGCTTCGGTGGTGATGGCGCGGTCCCGGGCGGAAATAATGCCGCTGGTCATGGTATAGCTCAGCTCACCCAGAGGGTTGCCCACGGTATAGACAATCTGACCGACGGTGAGATTCTCGGAATCTCCCAGTTCTGCCGCCATAAGACCCGTGGCCTCGATCTTCAGCACCGCAATATCGGTATCCTCGTCAAAACCCACGATCTCCGCCGCATACTCCGTGCCGTCATACAGCACGACAGAAACATCATAATTCCCCTCATAGGCCTCTTCCACCACATGATAGTTGGTCAGAATATAGCCGTCCTCGTCGATGATGAAGCCGGAGCCCGCCACCGCGGCACTCACCTGGCCGAAAATGTTGTAATAGGTGATCTCCGTGGTGATGCCTACCACCTGACGGCAGGCCAGTTCATACACATAGGCCGCCGTTTCGTTCACGGCGCTGTTATTGCTGGCGCTGGTGGTCAGCACCGGGGTCTGCGTGGGAACGACCTCATCCACCACACTGCCCAGAAGGGAGTCTCCGTCCCGCATGGCGATATAGGCCCCCGCCGCACCCAGAACGCTTGCCAGAATGGCACACACCAGACACAGGGCGATAATGGCCCCGGGGCGCATACCCCGGCGTTCCTTCCGGACCTTTTTCTTCTCCGGAGGAGGGGGGACCGGTCCCGGCTGTGCTTCCCCCGGGATTGGGGCTTCCGTTTCCCTGTGCCAGACCGGGTCTACGGGTACATACACCGGTTCGTTATATACAGGCTCGGCTTCCCGGGCCGTCATTTCCTCCTGAGGGGGCTGACTCTCTTCGGATGTATAATCAAATTCGTCGTTCATGAAAAAGCCTCCTGTCTTTCATAGTCTGACCACAATATATCATTGCGAACCATCCTATTTCTACCGAAATTTGTGAATAAAATATAGATAGTTTGTTACGGCAACCTCATTTCATCCCGCGCAAAATTGTGTTATTATTAAAATCAATCATAATAAGGAGGAGTTTCCATGAAACGAGTTATCCGCATCCTGGGATTCACCATCGCACTGGTCCTGCTTCTGAGCCTTTCCGCTTTTGCATCCGGCGAAGGAAGCAACGATTTCAACACCGAGCTTTCCGTTGACGCAGACGCTTCCGCCGAGATCGTTCTGTTCACCATCGGGGAGGACGGCGTTGTGACCGCCGAATCGGAGAACTATGCCCTCTCCGGCGAGATCACCGCCGAGGGCGCAAACGGCATCGAGCTTACCATCTCTGACTTTTCCACCAGCGGCATCCAGGTGACCGCCGGAGAATATGTCATTGAAAACGCCGTCATCACCGCCAAGGCCTCCGAGCCCGTTGCCTCTTCCACCGAGGCGGGCGGCTACTGCGCCGGCGTCACAAACGGTCTGCTCACCATCAAGAACTCCACTCTGACTGCCAGCGGCAAGGGCGGCGTTTTTGGAAACTACACCACATACTGCGCCGAGAACGGCACACTGGTTGTCATCAACTCCAACATCATTCAGCTGGGCTCCGCCGGCGACCCGGAGGGCTATACCGACCTCATCATGGAGCCCCCCTCCAACGGCGGTCTGTTCATTTCCGGCTATTCCCGGGCGAATATGTCCATGGGCGTGACCAAAACCTATTACTACGGCTCCTATGTGGAGACCGACGGCTGGGCCGCCATGAGCACGGACATGAGCACCAACCTGAGCTTCTATGCCTTTGACTCCGTAGGTATCGCCATCCACGGCGGCTACGGCACCTATGCCGACTCCAGCTGCAAGGATTACTTCTATGGCAGCATCCTTTCCGGCGCGGAGATCGGCGCCATCATCTCCAACAACGGCCAGATCCACATGGCCAACGGCAGCGACATCACCGAAGAGGCCCTGGCCTACATGCCCGAGGATTTCACCGTTTCCGATGATTATCTGGCCCGCGCCGGTCACAGCATTCTGGAGGGCGGCCGCCACGCTCTGCAGATCCACTCCCCCGAGGAATCCAAGGGCGTCACCCGCGGCATGACCGCCATCTTCACCGCCTCCGACACCAACCTTATCACCAGCGAGGAGCTGTATGCCAATGTCACGCTGGTGGACTGGACGGAGGATTACGGCATCGCGGCTCAGGAATACATTGATTTCACCCGCGGTTCCATCTTTGTGGTAAAATCCGCCTATGCGGATCTGGACATCACCGACTGCTCCGTGGAGAGCTATTCCAACACCCTGCTTATGACCGCCGTCAACTCCGACTCCATGAGCGCCTATGCGCTCACCAGCCATGATATGACCGGCCGGGGCACCGATCTGACCATCACCGACTGCGACATTGCCGGCGATGTGAAGGCCTATGACTACCAGCGCAACTGCGTGGTCAATCTTGTGAACTCCATCTGGTCCGGCGCCTATGAGACCTGGGACAAGGACACCTGGGATGCCGTCTGGAGCGAAGAATGCAAGGCCGATGAGCTTTGCTATTGGGTACTGGATCCCGAGACATATCACACCGGCGAAGGCAACGGCTCCACTCTGACCGTGGACGGCACCTCCGTCTGGAACGTCACCGGCGAGAGCCAGCTGTCCTGGCTCACCGTGGAGGCCGGCGGCGTCATTAACGGCACCGTCACCGTAAACGGCGCGGCGGTGGACACCTCTGACGGCGGCTCCTGGGAGGGCGAGATCCTCGTCACCCCCTTTGCCGCTTCCGGCGAAGCCTCCTGAACCACAGCAAAACCGAATATCCGCCAATGGTGTGGCTTTCAAAAGAAGGCCACACCATTTTTATTTTTTTGCGGCCGCATGATTCCGCGCTCTTCGGGAAAACTGATACAAGGTCTATCCGGAACAAAGGAGTGCTGAAAAACGTGCAAAAGAAATTCAAACTGCGGGATGCGATCCTCTCGGTCATCTGCGTTGTGTTCGTGGCCGAGGCCGCGGCGCCCGTTGCCGCCCTGGGCAACAGCCAGTTCTTCTGGTGGCTCTTCATGATCATCGCGTTCCTTCTCCCCTACGGTCTGATCGCCTCGGAGCTGGGCACCACCTATCCGGGCGACGGCGGCCTTTATGACTGGGTCAGCAAGGCCTATCCCGGCACCCGCTGGGGCGCCCGCGCCTCCTGGTGGTACTGGCTGAATTTTCCGCTGTGGATGGCCTCGCTGGCCGTTGTGACGCCCGATCTTATCGCCGTTGCCTTCGGCATCCGGATCGGCATCTGGGCAAGGCTTCTGATCCAGCTGGCCTTCATCGCCATCGTCACCGTCATCGCCTGCTATCCCGTCTGCGACAGCGTTGTCATTCTGAACATCTGCGCCGTGATCAAGGTGGGGCTTGCGCTGCTGGTGGGAGGCATGGGCATCTTCTTCATCCTTCGAAACGGCTTCGTCAACGACATGAGCCCCGCCACCTTCCTACCCAGCTTCAATCTGGACAGTCTGTCCTTCATCTCCGTTATCCTCTTCAACATGCTGGGCTTCGAAGTCGTCTGCACCTTTGCCGACGATATGAAAGAGCCCAAAAAGCAGATCCCCCAGGCCATCATCATCGGCGGGCTTGTAATCGCCGCCGTCTATCTGTTCAGCGGCTTCGGCATCGGCGCCGCCATCCCCGCCTCCGAAATCAACGCCGCGGCCGGTCTCATTGAGGCCGTCGTTCTGATGAGCGGACGGGAAGGCGGTCTTTTCATCGGCGCCGTGGCGCTGCTGTTCCTTGTGACGCTCTTCGGCAACATGATCTCCTGGTCTCTTGGCGTAAACAACACCGCCTGCTATGCCGCCGAGCACGGCGACATGCCAAAGCCCTTCACCAAGCGCTGGAAGAAAAACGACATGCCCATCGGCTCCGCCGTCATCAACGGCATCGTAGCCGCCGCCATCTGCGTGTTAGGCGTCATCATGACGCTCATCGCCCCCGATTCTCAGCTTTTCTGGACCTTCTTTGCGCTGAATCTGGTTCTGTTTCTGATGAGCTATCTGCCCATTTTCCCCGCTTTCCTGAAGCTTCGGAAAACGGACCCACGCACAGAGCGGCCCTTCCGGGTCCCCGGCGGCAGGATCCTGCTCCATGTTCTGGCCGTTGTGCCCATGATCCTGATCACCATTTCCATCGTCTTCTGCGCCGTTCCGCTGTCCTTTGACGCGGAGACGCTTTCCGCCGTGCTCCCCATCACCATCGGCGCCGCCGTCTGCATCGCCCTGGGCGAGATCCTCATCCGGCTGCGCAGCAGACGAAATCCGGGATAATTCCATTCCGGGGCCGCATTCCGGCCTCTTTCACAACCCATACAGGAGGAATCAATTATGGCAAAACGCATCACAGGAACCACACCCAGACAGGACGGCTTTCGCATGCCCGGCGAATTTGAGCCCCAGGACCATGTTTTCATGATCTGGCCGGAGCGCCCCGACAACTGGCGCAACGGCGCGAAGCCCGCCCAGAAAGCCTTCACCGACGTGGCCATAGCCATCGCGAAACACTGCTCCGTGACCATTCTGGCAAACAACTCCCAGTATGCCAACTGCCGCGCCCGGGTCCCCGACCACATCCGCGTGGCGGAGATCTCCAGCGACGACGCCTGGGTCCGGGACTGCGGCCCCACCTTTGTCATCAACGACAAGGGGGATATCCGAGGTATCGACTGGACCTTCAATGCCTGGGGCGGTCTGGTGGACGGCCTGTATTTCCCCTGGGCCAACGACGACGCTATGGCTCAGAAGATCTGCGAGCTTCAGGGCATCGACTCCTATCGCACCGAAGGCTTCGTGCTGGAGGGCGGTTCCATCCATGTGGACGGCGAGGGCACTCTCATCACCACGGAGATGTGTCTCCTTTCCGAGGGCCGAAACCCCCACATGACCAAGGAGGAAATCGAGGAGGTCCTCAGGGAATATCTGAATCTGGAAAAGATCATCTGGATCCGGGACGGCATCGACCCCAATGAGACCAACGGTCATATCGACGATGTGGCCTGCTTCGTCCGCCCCGGAGAGGTGGCCTGCATCTGGACAGAAGACCCCGAAAACCCCTTCTATGCTGAGGCCCAGGCCGCCTATAAAACGCTCTCCGAAGCCACCGACGCCAAGGGCCGGAAGCTGAAGGTTCACAAACTGTGTCTCTCGGAAAAGCCCTGTCTGCTCGCCGGTGCCGATACCATCGACATCGTTGAGGGCACCCTTCCCCGGGAGGAGGGGGAGGTATCCATCGCTTCCTATATGAACTTCCTCATCACCAACAACGCCATCATCCTGCCCCAGTACGGCGACAAAAACGACGCCTTGGCAGTCCGGCAGATCCGGGACATGTTCCCCGGCTACACCATCGAGCCCGTCCGCACAGAGGAAGTCGCCTTTGGCGGCGGCAACATCCACTGCATCACCCAGCAGCAGCCCCGGGCCTGACGCAACTTTTCAAAACAGGCGATCTGTATCCGATTCAAAACACTACAACGGAGGTTTCTTATACCATGCACGATCAGCTTCGGCATTTCATCGACACCAGCAACTTCACAAAGGAAGAGCTGCTGGACATCATCCATCTCTCCCTGGAGATCAAAACCTGCATCAACGCCGGCTATTATCCCCCGCTCATGAAGCACAAGACCCTGGGCATGATCTTCCAGCAGTCCTCCACCCGCACCCGCGTCTCCTTCGAGACCGCCATGAGCCAGATGGGCGGCCACGCTCAATATCTGGGGCCGGGCATGATCCAGCTGGGCGGCCACGAGACCATCGGCGACACCGGAAAGGTGCTTTCCCGGCTCGTTGACATCGTTATGGCCCGCGTCATCGACCATCAGACCGTGGTGGATCTGGCCGAAGCCTGCTCCATCCCCGTGCTCAACGGGATGAGCGACTATAACCACCCCACCCAGGAGATCGGCGACATGTGCACCATCGTGGAGAATTTGCCCCGGGACAAAAAACTGGAGGACTGCCGGGTCGTTTTCGTGGGGGACGCCACCCAGGTCTGCGCCTCTCTGGCCATGATCACCACCAAGCTGGGCATGAAATTCGCCCACTACGGCCCCAAGGGCCATCAGCTCCCCGACAGCCCCTCCGCAGCCTGCCTTCCCATCATCGAGAAGAACTGCCGGGAGAGCGGCGCCACCTTTGAATACGGTGACGACCGGGATCTGGTGAAAGGGGCCGATTTCATCTATACCGACGTGTGGTACGGCCTCTATGAGAGCGAGCTGCCCAAAGACGAGCGCGTGCGCATTTTCGGCGACTACCAGGTCAACCGCGAGCTCATGCAGCTGGGCAGCATCGGATGCAAGTTCATGCACTGCCTGCCCGCCACCCGGGGCGAGGATGTCACCGACGAGGTGGCCGATTCCGAGTCCTCCCTGTGCTGGGATCAGGCCGGCAACCGTCTCACCGCCATGCGGGGCCTGCTTGTCTATTTCACCCGCTATCAGAAAGACCCCACCGAGCTGCAGAAGGCGGCCGCCAAAGAGGAACTGGACACCTTCATGCTGGCACACGGTCTGGTCTGACCCGGGGAAAGGAGGACACCCCCTTGTCCAAGCTCGTCATTGCTCTGGGCGGCAACGCCCTGCAGACCAAAAACAGCGCCCCCACCGCGGAGGCGCAGCTGGAGGTCGTGCGAAAGACCTGTGAATATATCGCCGACCTGAGCGCCAGCGGCTATGAGATGGCCATCGTTCACGGCAACGGCCCCCAGGTGGGCCGGATCGTTCTGGCCGGCGAGACCGCCAAAGATGTTGTGCCGCCCATGCCCTTCGATGTGTGCGGCGCCATGAGCCAGGGCTACATCGGCTATCACATCCAGCAGGCCCTGCGCTATGCCCTGGCCCGCCGAAACATGAACATCCCCGTGGTGACCCTGGTTACCCAGATGGTGGTGGAGCCCGCGGACCCCGCCTTCCGAAACCCCACCAAGCCCATCGGCCCCTTCTATACCCGGGAGGAAGCCGAAAAGCTGGCCGCCGACAAGGGTTATGCCATAAAAGAAGACGCCGGCAGGGGCTGGCGCCGGGTGGTGGCCTCGCCGCTGCCCCGGAAAATCGTGGAGATCGGCGAAGTAAAAAAACTCTGGAATGACACCATCGTCATCACCTGCGGCGGGGGCGGCATCCCCGTCGTCGAAAAGCCGGACGGCACCTATGAGGGCGTGGCCGCCGTCATCGACAAGGACTTTGCCGCGGAGCTTCTGGCCGAAAAGGTGGAGGCCGACGTCCTCATGATCCTCACGGAGGTGGAGAAGGTGGCCATACACTGGGGCAAGCCCAACCAGGAAAATCTGAGCCATCTGTCTCTGGCTGACGCCGCCCGGTATGTGACCGAGGGCCACTTCGCCCCCGGCTCCATGCTCCCCAAGGTGGAGGCCGCCATGAAATTCGTGCGTCACAACCCCGGCAAGAAAGCCATCATCACCTCTCTGGACAAGGCCATCGAGGCGCTGGCCGGCAAAACCGGCACCGTCGTCACCTTTGCCTGACCCACGCCAAAAGCCCCCATGACGGCATGGGGGCTTTTTCCACAAACACCCTGAGGGGGCGTATACATGAAAACCCGAAAGCTTATCGCCATCCTGCTTTGCGCGGATGCCGTTATCCTTGTGGTCTGGCTCTTCTCATCGGCATCTGCGCCATGGGTATTGTTGTGCAGCTCGTAGGAAAAAAGCCGTCATGATATACTTCTCTCAAAGCAAGGGAGGCGGACAACATCCGCCTCCCTTGTGAGGTTTTATTGGTCAGCGGCTGCTTTACACAGCCGCTTTTGCTTATTCTGTTGAGATTGCTGTCACGCAGAACATCAAGCTTTATTTATTGCAGCCGGTATACAAAGTACAGCGATTGGCACTCTTTACTGTAAAAGAGGGATAGGCGACTTTATTCTTGGTAGTCCATACTGCATCAGCCGAATCAAAGGTTTGTTGTTGTGCACGGCAAAGCGGACCAAGAATCTCTTTATTGAAATAAGACTGCCAAAGAGTGGGAACTCTCCAAGACCATACTTTGACACGATATACAGTGTTTTCTCTCGACAAGCAACTAATCGTGTGAGAGGACTGGTTGTAAACATCGTACTTGCTTACATCCACCCACTTGGTACCATTCCAGTAATCAATATCCAAAGTGTAGGAATTGTAATGCTTTCCGGAAGTATAGCCGTCATTGCTCAGTTCGCCTTTTGTCATGGAAAGCTTTACGGAATGTGTCTTGTCCTTATCGTTCGTCTTGATGTAAAAGGTATGAGACGTGCCGCCATCGAAGTCCGTTGTGTATTTCTTGGAAGAAATCTCTCCAGAAACGGTTGCAGATGCGGCACTGGCACTCATAGTGAACATACCAGCGCACATGATTATGGCCATAATCAGTGCAAGAAAGCGGGTAAAACGTTTTTTCACAGTGAATCTCCTTCTTTCTGAATCAATCGAGTCGTTTATTAGAACAAAAACGGCTATAACAGCAACCTCAACAGCGTTGCAATTTAAATCTATCACAAAACACTTCGTTTGTCTATCATCATAGACATAAACATTTCTCCAACTGGTTAGAATGTTTGTAAATGAGGTGATGCTGTGAATTTTGATAACCTTGCTGTGGGTAAGACCATACGAAAAATTCGGAAAGAAAAAGGTCTCTCTCAAGATGTGTTAAGCGGCTTAGCAGGAATTGCACGAACACACCTCACCATGATTGAAACCGGAAGCAAGCAGGCAAATTTCGAAACGATTTGGCGCATTGCAAACGCATTGGAGATGAAACCAAGCGAACTTGTAGCTCAGATTGAAAATGCCATAATAGATGACTAAAAAGCAGCAGTTCATTGAATGAACCGCTGCTTTTCCATATGTATATATCTTTATTCGATGTCCCGTTTTCGATCCTTCTTCGCCGCGCGGCGCTTTTTGCAGACCCGGACGATCACGATCACGATGCCCGCGC